>JAHDDD010000170.1 GCA_020629535.1 Saprospiraceae bacterium | reverse complement strand
AGCAGCACATTTAAACCGATCACACAATTTTAAGCTAAGAAAACGGCCATACTTGGGACATGAAGTAAAATACAGCATTATCCACTGTTAACAAAAACGTTAAACCATGGGTTTCCGCGTGCGTTTCGGCGTTATGACACATATATTATGTATTGTATCTATTAATATATTAAATTAGATTGTATGAAGAACTATCAACTTCTCCTCTCCTTATCGGTCATTTTAGTCTTGGCGCTGTCCAATTTTACGACAAATGATCGCCCTGCAACAACCTTTATTTTTACGAGCATGAATGAAGAACCGGTGCTTCCGGATGTTCCTTTTGCGTATTCTAGTATTGAAATGCCTGACCATCTTCAGCGACCTGATCCAGATCCTGATCCATCAGGGTATCAATCGTTTGGTATTGATGTTGGGGCATTTACAGAGATAGAAGACAACATCGCTACTTTGGGTAGAGTGTTGTTCTACGACAAAAAGCTTTCCGCACTGGAGAATATTTCTTGTGCAAGTTGTCACTCTCAAAAGAATTCATTTACTGAAGAAAAAGCATTTTCAGATGGTGTATTGGTTCCTACAACCAGAAACTCTATGCACTTGAATGACCTTGCCTGGACTGCCAGTAATTCATTTTTCTGGGATATGAGACATACTGATCTAAATGATATGATCAGATTACCATTGACGGATGAGAATGAAATTGGTGCTGATATTGATGAGTTAATTTATAAGCTTCAATTCACAAGTTACTATCCTGAGCTTTTCCAAAAAGCATTTGGCGACAACCAAATTACAGAAGAAAGAATTGTCACCTCTTTGGTTAATTTCATAAAGACCATCAATACTTTCAACAGTAAATTTGATCAGGCTGCTGAAAATGAGTTTGAAACAATCACTGCTGAAGAGCAAAGAGGTTTGGACTTGTTTGCTTCAAACTGTGTAAGCTGTCATACAGAAGGACCAGCACTAGCCTCATTTGGATTTCCATTTTTCGAAACAAATGTATTCCAGATTTTCCCGTTCATTTTCAGCAATGGCTTACCTGTCAATGACTCAGAAGATAGAGGTGTTGGTAACTGGGATGCTCAGTTTAAAGATATATTCAAAATTCCTTCTTTGAGAAATATTGAGTACACTTCTCCTTACATGCATGATGGAAGATTTGAAACCATCGAAGAAGTAATAGACTTTTACAGCGAAGGTACAGTTGTCAATGAGTGGACTGGAGAATTCATACCTCCGGGCGGATTCCAGTTTACTGATCAAGAAAAAGCTGATCTTAAGTCATTCCTTTTGTTGCTTTCTGATCCGTCAATGACAACGAACCCTTGGTGGTCTGATCCGTTCTTAAGCACAACAAGTGTCTCAGATTTCGAGCAGATCTCTGATGTAATGGTTAAACCAAATCCAGTGGGTGAGCTTTCAGTCATTGAATTTGACAATAAAAATGGAGATATTACTTCAATCAATATTTTTGACGCTACAGGTAAATTGATGATGAGCGATCAGACTCGCGAAAGTCAATATGCTATTCATAAAACAGATTTCGTAACTGGTATTTACATGGTTGAGCTTCGACAAGGAGCTAAGAAATCAGTTCAAAAATTAATTGTTCAATAATATAATTATTGAACAAGTTTGGTTTTGGAAAAAGACTGGGGTTTTTAAAAACTCCAGTCTTTTTTCCATGTATCAAGTATATCTATTGAAAATTTATAGTCTGATCGCACTCCTCCAATATTCGACTGAGCCCCAACAGCGTATACGCCCAAGCGTAACCTTCTTCTTGGTCCCAATTTAAATATCCTTTCAAGTCCCAGAAAAACTTCAGCGTGGTTATAATTTTCTGAATCCACAAATAAGAATCCTCCTCCTGTGACAAATGAAATTCTGGTCTTCTTAATCAATGGGATGTTATTGATCAATGCTCCATTAAAGTGATGTATCCAATGAAACTCAACAAACGGATCTCTGGTCGTTAGAGATGTATCAAGTAATTGAAAAGTACTTAGTGGATCAGAATATAAAATAGGATCACTTTCACGAAAACGTTTAACATCAATAATAGGCAATGCATTGTCTCGTACAAATTCACCTATATCAAGATTGTATTTTGAATTTCCAAATACACCTAGATTGAGGTCTTGGAAAATCGAGAACTCCAGATAATCCCAGTCAACATCAGATGAAAATACATTTTTCCAACCTTTGACATGTCTTACACTGAAGGTAGGAAACTTACTGCCAAGAAGAACTTTTCGATTCGGTTCTCGCATGTATTTTTGACCCGGCGTATATTGAATAGAAATGTTACTAGTAAAAACTTCGTAAGGTTCAAAAACCAACTCTTGTTCAGCTTCCAATAGTTCTTCGAAGACAGAATAAGTATCAAGATCACGAAGATCCTTTCTTACAGTTCTTTCAAAATATGACTGAAGCATGAAGCCATTGAAAAGTTCGCGGCTGTGTCCAAGACCAATGTTGTCGTATTGATAATAAAGCGATGACCTCAATTGATTTAAATATGCATCAAAGGGATTCAAGGGTCTGTACCCTCTTCCTAAGATAAATTCTATGTCGCCAAAATGATAAGGATCATATCGGTATCTGCTGACATGTCTGCCGATGACTGACTTGTTGTTCAGTCCAATTGAAAAGTTATTCCAAGTATATAGGCTTTGATCATTTTCAAATCTGCGGTAATATGAGAACCATGGCCCTACTCTAAATCCACCTACTACTTGAAATTGTAACAAGCCCAAAAGTGGCGTGAAAAATATTGACTCTTTCTTGCGATGATTTTGAAAGCCAAGTCCTTCATAAACAACCTCCCAAAATTCTACTTTATTGAATGCAAGTTGAACGGAATCCTTGTATTCGTCGCTATTTAAAATGGTCTCAATACTATCTCGATATTCGACCAATGCTCTTTCCTTGGCCTCCAGTTTTTGTGGTCTTGATCGGTTCCAATACGTTGAATCGCGATCATATGCTTCTTGTGTGATGACTGAAAGTTCGTTTCCAAAAAACTTCTGTGGAAACTCATAGTCCAATTGCAGGTCTTTGAATTTTATAAAAGTGGTTCCATTGTATTTCTTTTTCTTTCCCACTTTCGTGAAATATATCAATTCAATTTCGTTTGGAAACCAACGACCTCCTTCCAATTCAGTATAACCTTGCTTTATGGTTAATTCATCAAAAATGGGCATGCTTCCCGGATTGAGACTTAGATCATAAGACGATACTGCCCATTCTTCATCAATGATGAAAATTTTCCCTCTTAATGTCGCATTTCCCTTCTTTCTAGGGATAACTTCAATTTCATGAACGAGTTTTCCATCAACAGGCACGCTGCTGAGTAACTTATATTTGTATGAAAGGATTGCGGTTTTTGAAAGAGGTGAAATCAAGGTTGTCGGAGTTACTCCCTCCAACCTCATTGAATTCTCATAGATATTATAACTCGTCTGTGATAGCAGCGGGATATAAAGACCATCGTCTTTGCCGTATAGCTTGTATGCGGTCCGTTCTTCTTTTAATTTATTTGGAAATTCATAGTTGTAAACCAATTCCATTTCCACCATATTGATCTTAGAGAACTTCTCTTCTTCCTTTCTTCTTTTTTCTTCTATTAAATTATTCTCAAGATCATTGATATCGAATTCAGCTTTCTCTTCTTTTTTTGTTTGTTTCTCTTTTTGCTGGATATCAATTTCTTCAACCGCCTTTATATAGACTTGACAACGAAGAGAACTAAAGTCAGAAAGAAACTTCTCTTTCCTTTCAATGGTTTTGCGTATGATTTCAAAAGCGGGATCTTTCTTGGATGCTTTGATTGTCACTTCAGACAATTGGACATCAGAGAAATCCAAAATGAAATTAAGCTCAGTATGACCATCCACCAAAGCTATGGAAGTTTTCGTCTCGAAGCCAATCGCTGTAATAACAAGATCGTATTCTCCCGGGTCTAAACTGAGAAAATACTTTCCGTTCTCATCAGAAGATGTGCCTGATTCCAATTGACGAAAGTAAAGATTGGCGAAAGGCACTGGATCACCATCATTTGAATAAATGGTTCCTGAAATACTCTGCGCTGTTAATTCCCCGAAAGGGAACAAAACCATGCACAGAAATATCCAAATGAAAAATCTTTTGCTCAAACTGTTAATATTCGAATGTAAAACGAAGTAAAGGTCTAAGTAGTTATCGATTCAAAGAACTTATTTGGACAAATTTTTACTTTCTGTCGATAAGCTCAAAATTTTACATTGAGGAAAGAAAAACAATCAGAAGAAGGCACACAGATCAATACTAGCCTATCCAAAATTTGCTTTACATAATTTGCCTCACCACCTCCTTGATATTTTTAAACATGGGCTTGCACTCATTTAAAAACTTTTCAGCTGAAATCCATTGAGCGATTTCAATATCCTCTTCATGCTGCGGGACAAGCTTCTTATCAGATGTGCGCATGAGATACCAATGACTTTCTTTAATTGCCCTGCCCCGTTTATTATTAAACAGATGATACGTCTTCAATAATTTCTTTTCTATTCGGACATCTTTAATCCCTGTTTCTTCCATCACCTCTCTCAATGCTGATTTTCGTTTGGTTTCTCCAGGCTCCATTTTGCCTTTCGGCAAATCCCAAAAACCTCGACGGAAGATGACTAGAATTTCATCCTTTTCATTGAGTACAAGTCCTCCTCCAGCTTTGATTCTTTGGACCAAGCTAAAAAAGTCTCTTTTCAATGCTTTGACATCATGATGATGAATGATCACTTTTTCAACTTTTGTATTCTTCGATAACATATCAATGTATGGAAGAAAGAATTTAGGCTTTCCTAAATAAGGCGTGACCAAGGTTTTCTTATCTGTTTTGACACCTTTCGATTCCTTTCCGCTTTCCTTAAGAATGAGCGGTTTTTCATTGATGTAAATTTTGTACATTGTCCCTCTATATTATGAGTGATTATGAACGATTATTCCCAATTGGTGGCTCAAAAACTTTTGCAAATTAATGCAATAAAATTGAGTCCGCAAAAGCCTTTTACCTGGGCAAGCGGCATTATTTCTCCAATTTACTGCGACAATAGGTTGACCTTATCCTATCCGGAGGTGAGAAGCCTCGTCATTGATGGTTTTGAAGCATTACTGAAAGGTTTGGAATTCGATGTCATTGCGGGCATTGCCACTGCAGGCATTCCTCATGGGGCATTATTGGCTGATAGGCTCAACAAGCCTTTTATATATGTAAGGTCAAAACCGAAAGGCCATGGCCGACAGAATAGAATCGAAGGATTGTTGAATGAAGGCGCCAAAGTTGTTATGGTTGAAGACTTGATCTCTACAGGAATGTCGAGCCTGGCTGCTGTGGAAGCTATTCGAGAAAATGGAGGAAACACCAATTTGGTGATTTCTATCTTTAACTATGGATTTAAGAAAGCCAAGGACTCTTTTGAAGCAAAAAAATGTAATTTTGCGTCACTCTCCAATTACGAAAAGTTATTGGAAGAAGCCGTCAATTCCGGATACATAACTCCCGAGGATCTCAAGATTTTGACAGCGTGGAATAAGGATCCTGAAAACTGGAAATACAAACAAACATGAAATTTTTAACCAAGGACTCAAAGAACTTTCTTAACAAGTATATGAACGCCATTTCACCTACAAGCAATGAGGTGGAAGGTCAAAAAGTATGGTTGGATTATATCAAACCATTTGTTGATGAAGTTCACCTCGATAATTATGGGACAGCATATGGAGTTATCAATCCCGGAAAAGATTTCAGTGTTGCTATTGAAGCGCATGCTGATGAAATTTCGTGGTACGTTAATTATATAAGCGAAAAAGGATTTATAAATGTTATTCGAAATGGCGGATCAGATCACATGATTGCTCCAGCTATGCGTGTCAACATTCATACAGAGAAAGGTCCAGTCAAAGGAGTATTCGGATGGCCGGCCATTCATACAAGAAGAAGCAAAGAAAATAATCCAGTCCCAAAGGTTGAAAACATTTTTATCGATGTGGGCGCGAAAAGCAAGGATGAAGTTCTAAAAATGGGTATTCATGTAGGTTGCATTGTTACATTTGATGCTGACTTTCAAATCTTGAACAATCGTTTCTTTTACGGCAAAGCCTTGGATAATAAGATGGGTGGATTCTGTATTGCAGAAGTTGGGCGAATGCTTAAAAAATCCAAAAAGAAATTACCTTATACATTATACATCATCAATGCTGTTCAAGAAGAGATCGGTTTGAGAGGAGCGGAAATGATTGCTGCTAGATTGCAACCAGATGTGGCCATTGTCACGGATGTTTGCCATGATACATCTACCCCACTTTTAAAAACACCAGAATTGGGTGATATCAAAGCAGGTTTAGGCCCAACATTATATTATGCCCCAGCGGTTCAGCGCAAGCTACTTGATCTCATCATCGACACTGCGAACAAAAAGAAAATACCATTCCAACGTGGTGCATCTTCGAGAAGCACAGGCACAGACACCGATGCTTTCGCATACAGCCTAAGCGGTATTCCTTCTGCATTGATTTCATTGCCATTGAGATACATGCACACTACGGTGGAAATGGCACACGCCGATGATGTTCAAAATGTTTCTAAGTTGATTTACGAAACACTTTTAAGAATTAAAAAAGGCCACAATTTTAAGTACTTTTAGAATGTGCAAAAACTTCTAAGAGCATTTCTCAATTTCTTTCTTTACAGTAGTTTAAATATTTCAATTGCTGCATCTCTTTTTTGCATTGAAACTTTCTTTTTAATCAATGTACCATTTGACCTCCACCTGATTGGGTTCACTTTTTTTGCAACACTTTGCTTGTATTCTATTCATCGCATTGTTGGAATCCGAAAGATGAGTTCATTTACTAAAATGGGACGCTACAAGGTCATTGAAGATTTTAAATGGCATATTATTGTCTATTGCCTCATTGGGTTCTTGGTTTCAAGCTATTGTTTTTTTAGTCTTCAATCTTTTCAACAAATGCTGATCATCATATTGGCATTGATTTCTGTAGCATATGCTTTGCCTTTATTTTCGCGAAAGCGAAGACTGAGAGATTTCAACTATGTAAAGATTTTTTTGATTGCAATTGTTTGGGCTCTTCTATGTGGTTACCTTCCGATTTCTTTGAATGATTGGGACAGTAAATATGCATTGATTATTGCAGAAAAATTCCTTTTCATTCTTGCGGTGACGATTCCATTTGATATTCGAGACATGGAGTATGATGAAGAAATCAATGTAAAAACCCTGCCACACAAATTTGGAATGCGCGGATCTAAATACCTGGCATCTACCTTGTTAATCGTAGCACTCCTTTTGTCGCTATTCTCAATGTTATTATTCCCAACCCAACTGAGCTATGTCATAGGGTCATTTACCATGTATGGGATGGCATTCATTTTAATTCTATTATGCAATTCCCAGAGACCAGATTGGTATTTTAGCGGTTTCATGGATGGAGTTATTGGTCTTAGAGCAATAATTTGTTTAATTTTCTATTATATAATCTGAACGCTATAAGCTATCAATTAGATCAAGCAACGATGAATAAAACTTTAACGGTCCTTCTCTTTTTATTTTTAGGGCTTTCTGTTTTTGGCCAAAGAGATTCCTTAAGGCAGCAGAAAAAAGCTGGAAGTTTTGAATTGGGTATCAATGTTACCTCAGTTGTAGGTGCATTGGTTGGAAATGAAAGTGGAACAAGCACTGCTGATTTCCCTGTACTTTTACGAATTCATGGTAAAAAAATGGCATTTAGATTGAGTGTTGGAGCAGCAGCAAGAAATTCTCGCTTCTTTGATCCGGTTACGTTAGCTATAAGAGAATCGAATTTAAGATTATATGCGGGTAAGATAGGTTTTGAGTTCAAATCAGCATCATATGATCGATTTCATTTTTATTATGGCATTGATTTAATTTATCAATTGGAAAATGATGAACTAGTGGGTAACACGGATGTCGTCATCCAAAAAAATATAAACACGGGCGGTGTTTCTCCGTTTTTTGGTTTAGGTCTCGATATAAATGATCGGATGCGATTAACAACTGAAGCAAATCTCCAGGCATTGTATTCAAAATCGGTAACCCGAGAAAAAATAAACCCTTCCGAAGGTCAGGTAATACTTGATGAAAACGAATTAAATATCGAGTTGCAAGTTCCCATTTTTGTTTATCTAAATGTGAGATTCTAATATGAGAATAATATTTACATTGCTCCTTTTTTCATGTAGCATTTGGTGTACTGTCAATGCTCAGGAGGAAACAGTAGCGAAAGATTCACAAGAGGAATTGGACGAGCAACAAGAAAATTCATCGATTAAAAAGAAAGGCAAAATAAGAGAGATTCATCTCAACATGACCAGTTTGCTAACCCATGTGATGCCTCTTGGAAATGGGACAACACTTGATGGCCCATTTGGAGTAACTTGGCTTAGAGGTCAAAAAAATCAATTTTTCCGAATAAGTTTGGGAATGAAAATTGTCCCCGAGATTTTTGATTTTAACAATTTTCAAACCATCGAGGGTCCAAGAATTAGTCTTGGTGTGGGTTACACATCGAGAAAGGAATTAACCGATAAGATCTATTTTGATCGCTCATTTATGTTGATGGCGTATGGCGGAGGTCTTAATTATCGAGGCGCTACCAATATAAACGATGGATCTTTTGGAGGGGCATTTGGACTTGCCCCAGGCTATAAATTCAATGATTTTCTGAGATTGACGGTGGAAACCTTGATTTTTATAGGTATTGGGAATCAAGATTTTGTGCGTTTGGTCGTAATTCCACCCGTAGGATTAAACTTAGTGGCCTCCTTTCAACGTTAATATTGGCAGATGTTTTAATAAATCATTAATTTTATTGGTAACTTTTACATTATGAGAAATTTACAGATATCAATT
>JAHDDD010000169.1 GCA_020629535.1 Saprospiraceae bacterium | reverse complement strand
AAAAGATAATCTTCCACTTCTTCAGGTTGTAAGACTTCTTCTATTGGTAACACAACATAAAAGTTAGTCCCAACATTCACCTGTGTTTCAAAGTAAATTTTTCCTTTGATGGCTTCAATGATGTTTCTTGAAATGGCCAAACCAAGACCTGTTCCTGAATTCTTAGTGGTAAAGTTTGGTACAAACACTTTGTCTTTTTTATCATCAGTAATACCCGTTCCGTTGTCACCAACTTCGATGATTGCTTTGCCATCTTTTTGATCTAAGCTTACATTGATAATTCCTTTTCTGTTTTCAGGGATAGCTTGTTGTGCATTTTTTATCAAGTTGGTTAGTACACGGATCAATTGGTTTTTATCCGCATAAACGACCATTTGCTCTGTAGGAATCTCTAGGTTGAGTTCCATTTCAACAACTTGATTTTCATTGAACAAATCAAAAACAGAGGAGACCAATCTATTCAAGACAATCTTCTTGTTATCGGCACGTGGCATTTTGGCGAAGTTGGAAAATTCCGTAGCGATATGGGCAAGATTGTCAATTTGTTCAATCAATGTTGCAGATACTCTTTTGATCATGTCATGCAAATTATCCGGATTGGATCGAATTGCATGTTGCAAATATTGAATACTCAGCTTCATTGGTGTCAACGGATTCTTAATCTCGTGTGCCACTTGTTTGGCCATTTCCCTCCACGCACCTTCTCGCTCAGATTGGGCTAGGAGTTCTGCCGAATCTTCCACTTTCTTAATCAATCGATTGTACTCGTGGATCAACTCCCCGACTTCATCCTCACTGTTCCATTCAAGGGGTTCATTTCTTCGACCTAGCTTAAAGGTTTTCAGCTTGTCTCCAATTGATGAGATCGGTCTAGTAATCGAATTGGCCACATAGGCGGCGATAGCACCAGCAATTAACATTAGGAAGACATAGGCATTTAGTAATGTACCCATAAAGTCGGTAACATCACTTCTTAACTTTCTTTGTTTAGAATAGTATGGTAAACCTAAATAGGCCAATGTATTTTTTCTTGGGCCAATGAGGGAAACATAGCTTGACTTGTATTCCAATCGACCAATTTTTTCTTCAGAGTTATACTGGTTTTTTCCCAATCTGGAAAGGGCATAAAAGGCCTGTGGTTCCATTCTTCTGGTAATAATTCCTTTATCATAAATATCACCTTCAGAAGATTCAATCAAATTTCCATTGAGATCAAACACATTTAAATCCATTCTGTGGATCGTAGAAATAGGATCTACAATCTCCGTCAAATCAATGTTGAGATCAACACTATTCACGGTATCTTTCTGAGCAAACAATAATTCGATTTCATGCACTGCATCGGTCAATAAGGAATTGGTTTTTCTTTCTAAACGCAACTCGTGGTACTCTTCTGAAGAAGTGGAGAAAAACCACACTGTAACAATTCCAATAATCAAAAAGGAAACTAGGGTTAAGCCAATTACTGAAAATTGAATTCTGTTTCTCAATGAATTTCTTGACAAAGAAAAACCAAGAGACTCTGGTAAAATTCTGATATAGCCATTTGTCACAACCATAAAAAGCATTACCATAATCAAGATTCCAAATAGATACGAGAATAAGGACACTACTTTAAAGAAAGTCAGTCCATTCATATCTTTTGAAATAAAGACTGCCGTACCCTTTTCTCCATGATATACAACTTGGGACTTTATTTTCGCATTGATTTCATGGAAAGTCCCGACTGCTGGTAGTTCATCATTGCTAATAAATTGAGCAAAGCCTTTGCCTTCATGATCAAACAGTTTATTATCTTTATAAATGGCAAAATCATATTGATTAAGCCCACTCAAATCACGGAATTCTCGATCTACTAATAGCTCTGTATATACTCTTGACTTACCTCTTCGATTTCTTTTAAACTCAAAAATGAGATCAATTGGGTTTTCAGCATCATCCACTTCCATCTTAGTGATGAAACTTAATTTTTCATCATGATTACTAAAATATTTTACAGGAATGAATTCTCCTCCTATACTATTATCTAACAATTCCTGGACATCTGCCTGTTGGGCTAATTGTTTTTCAATGGATGAAACGCCATATTTTTTATAAAACGAGTAAATGTCATAAGTATAATTATTGAAAAGGTAATTGTCATTTTTATAATAATTATCCAAATGCGAACGTAAGGCTGATTCACTTACTTTTAAAGGGAAATTCGTTTTTAAAATTTTAGAAAACACGGTATCTTTCTCTACTTTATTTCTAAACTTAGTAATACTTTGACGTGCCACTTCGTCTTGCTCAGAAGCTAAAGCCAAGGCCATTTTCTTTCGATCCTGAATGTCTTTATCTGAATTATATTTAAATAATAAGCCAGAAGGAAAAGCAGAGAAGATAAATAACCAAACAACCAGCCACATAAAATTAGGTGATTGGTTATCGATGAAAAGATCAAATAGTAATATAAACACGAAGGCCATCGAAATGAGATGATACCATCTTAAGAAAAGTTCGTTGTTGGAATAGTAGACAAAAATCGGCAAGGCGATCAAGGAAGCAATGACAATACAACCTAATCGGTCTACCCTACTGAATCCTGTTTTTATGATAGTCATCATCATGTGGTGACTAAACAAGAATAGAGCGATTAAAAGTAGGATAACAGCCAATATTGCTACAAAACTGTAGCGATCTAGATTGAATACATTCTCAAAATCAAAAACGATTTGTGTATTTAATACCAAACTTTTGATAACGCAAACAACAGTGAAAATGGCCAATAAAATTGAAAAGTAATTAGTTGTCGCTAAGGCGAAACGAAACTGTTTGGAGAATCCATTCTGAAAAGTCTTTACACGAAATTCTTTGTGCAAGAAAATCATAAGCCACAGCAACAATAAAATATCTATCAGCAAATCCCCCAATGAAGGTCCTAAAAAATCAGAATTAAAGGTTTGCTCAAAAAGCTTAATTTGATTGAAATGACTTGTAGCATTAACGATTTTCGTCAGAAAACGAATGCCAAATACTGTAACCATCAAGAAAAGTGCTCCTTTCCAAGGGATGGTATTCACTGCAATTTTCTTTGCCAAATAGTTGAGAATATAAGCGAGTAACATAAAGGCAAAAAAGAAGAGAATCAACAAGCCCAATTGCTGTCTTTTATCTTTAAAATCCTCTGCATATCCTAGCCTAAATAGATCATCCCCTCCTAAGGTTTTAACGATAACACTCTTTTCACCACCATTGATTTTTATCTCATTGGGAATATTGCCGTCTGCTAGAAACTTATTCTCAAGATATTCGCTAGGTACATGATAATTATGTTTGATAGGAATAAAGCCAAAAACACTGTATTTGCCCAATTCGTTATCAAGATATGTCTGCGAAATTTGCTCATAATAGCCATTCTCTTTCGCAACGAATTTCGCTTGCCGTTCTGGGAAATAGGCTTTGATATCTTCAGGAGATGCTTCTATTTCATTCTGACTCCAAAATACCAAGGTATCTTTGTGATAAATACATAGTGTAAAATCTTCCTTGGCCAATTCTTTTATAATATCAAAATTGGCTTCTTTTCTTTCACTCTCCGTGTTATTATTGATAAGATCAAAAATGAAGGATTTGGCCTCGAAGTATTTATCTACCTTTTGCTCTTGTCCATGCAAATGCTTTTCAACCTTTTCGGCATACAATTTCATGTTTGCCTCTGGGACGGTAAACTTGTCAAGGGCAAAACCAGAAATAAAGAGTAGTGCCGTTATGAGCACCAATAAGTTGAACTTATTTAGCATAGCTTGGAAAAGCTTTCATTAAAATTTATAATAAATGCCAATTAAGAGCTAAACTTCGATGGACTTAATTGGAGTAATAACTAACTTTTAAAAGTTCTGGAAATCAAATTTTTAATAAAAAAAAGCAATTTCTCATAAACCCTACACATTCTATTCCGATAGACATACGGTAAAAAAGCCTAATATGTGTCGAAAATAGCTGATTTTAACTTTTAAAAACAAGAATTTGCTAAATAGTACAAAATTTAATCCAAAATTTTCGCAAATTCGCCTCACTGCAAGCGGCTCTATCGCTGTTTCAGGTTATTCTATAGCTTGAAGCTGAGGAAAGTCCGGACAATGTAGAGCACCACACCATTTAACGAATGGGCGTTAGTTGATCTAATGACAGAAAGTGTCGCAGAAAATAACCGCCTCTTAGGAGGTAAGGGTGAAAATGTGCGGTAAGAGCGCACAGCAATATATGGCAACATATGTTGGGGATAAACCTTGTGGAGTGAAATGCCATGTACACCGGTTCGCCTCTTTCTAGAGGATAAAGGTTGCTCGCCTGATACCGGGGGGTAGGCAGATAGAACTTGTTTGTGAGAACAAGTCAAGATAAATGATAGAGGCCCACTTTGGTGGGTACAGAATCCGGCTTATACGTTTGCAGTGTTTTTTTATATTTATTGTCAATTTGATAATAGTCGATTCATGAATTCTACTATGGACTGTTGATTTCAAAGATCAGTTCTACTGCACTAATTTCGATAGGACCAAAAATATGAGGAAAGGTGTACCCATCAGCTGCCTCGTATTTGATCTTCGATTTAAGTTTTTCCGTATTTAATTTTAAAATCAACAAACCTGATTTTCCATTAAAATGGGTTTTCAAAACAAAAGCAATTTGATCTTCTGTGCATGCGTGGATAAATCCAACACTTTTCAAGCTTTCATTTTCATAAAATTCATTGTATTGAACCTTTTCCCAAATTTCAGAATCTACAACATGGAAGATAAATTTATTCATTGATCATTTTGTTTAAAACATTGTTACAGAAATCATTTCATCCAGATATTTCAATATTCAAACAATGAAATGAAAGCATCAATGCGGGTTTGTCTCTAAGTATAAATTTCAAAATTAAACTACATAATTTTTCTATTCTAAAAGAGGATTGAATTAGTATAAAATTCTTATTTTTGCGTCACAATTCCAAGTGATACCATGAGACACCCAATTTCAACAAATTTCACAGTACAATTATTTTGTATTTGAATTCTATAACAGAAGTATCCTCTTTCTAATTTGAATAGAACTTTAATACACACTATGCCTCTACCCTAAAATTCTTGATGGAACTTAATTCTATTTTTTAATTCAAAAAGGATGAATTCCAAATTAACTTCAATCCTAATAAATTATTTTAAATTTTATTTTCTATGAAAAAAGGCGCCGTAACGCGAAAAGCAGACTTAATTGAAGAAATTCAAAAGACTGCTAAAATATCTGCCGCAAAAGCCAAACTTGCTTTAGAGTGCATCATGAAGCCACAGGGCATTACATTAAAAAATGCTGCTAAAACGGTTAAAACCGTCAAGGAAGTTCCTGTCAAAGTAAGTGGCAAAACTAGCATTAAAAAAGTAGACCTTAAAAGAGAGGTTGCAGTAGTAAAAACAAATACTATTGAAAAGGCTAAACCAGTTGAAGTCGTAAGAGAAAAAATCATCGAACTGATCAAGGAAGTGCCTGTTGAAGTGGTCAAGGAAATTGAAGTAGTTATCAGCAAAAATATTCCTTTAATGACTGAGGTGATTAAAGAAGTTAAGACATCTTCAGTAAAAGAAGTACCTGTTGTAAAAACAGTGGAAGTCATCAAAGAAGTACCGGTTGAGGTCATCAAAACAGTTGAAGTGCCTGTTGAAGTGATTAAAACAATAGAGATTGTTAAGGAAGTACCTGTGCCAGTTGAAGTAATAAGAGAAGTAGAAGTAATGAAAGAAGTGCCAGTAGAGGTAATCAAAGAGGTGGAAGTCGTCAGAGAGGTACCAGTTGAAGTGATCAAAGAAGTGGAAGTGATCAGTGAAGTGGAAATTATCAAAGAGGTACCTGTTGAGGTCATCAAAATCGTGGAAATTGTCAAAGAAGTGCCGGTTGAGAAAATCGTGGAAGTAGAGAAAATCAAAGAGGTGGAAGTGGTGAAAGAAGTCATCGTAGAAGTAGTGAAAGAAGTGGAGAAAATCAAAGAAGTAGAAGTGATTAAAGAAGTGCCTGTTGAAGTAGTGAAAGTGGTTGAAGTTGTTCAGGAAGTGATGGTTGAATCCGTTTCTAGTGAGGAAAAAATTAAAACGGTTGAAATGATTCAAGAAAAGATCGTTGATAGAATTAAGGAAATTCCTGTGGAAATTGTCAAAGAGATCGAAATCATTCGTGAAAAGCCAATCACTGTTGAAAAACTTAAGGAAATAACTAAGAAAGTTACTGTTGTGAATGAAGTTCCAGTGACCAAAATTAAAAAAGTAGAGGTGGCTGTTGAAAAAGTAGTAGAATTGGTTAATACTGTTGAAGTATTAAAACCAGTAGAAGTGATCAGAGAAGTGGCCGTTGAAAAAGTGAAGCAAATAGAAGTACCTGTTGAAGTAGAAGTTATCAGAGAAGTACCTGTTGAAGTTGTGAAAGCAGTAGAGATTATTAAAGAAGTGCCTGTTGAAGTGAAGAAGGAAGTAGAGAAAATTACAAAAGTTGAGTTGATCAAAGAAGTGCCTGTACAAATTGAAAAAGAGGTGATCAAAGAAGTAGAAGTGGTCAGAGAGGTACCAGTTGAAACGATCAAGGAAATTCATGTGATCAATGAAGTGATTGAAGAAATTGAAGTGCCTGTTGAAATCATCAAGGAGATTGAAGTGGTAACTGAAGTGCCCGTTGAAATCATCAAAGAGGTGGAAGTGATCAAAACAGTGCCTGTTGAAACCATCAAAGAGGTGGTAAAAATTGTGGAAGTGATCAAAGAGGTTCCGATGGAAGTTAAATCAGAAACCAGAGTAGTGAAGAAAGGTGAGGCTGTAGTGGTCAACCGAGTGAGTGGTGAAACAACTCGTAGAAGAATGAGTGAGGCGGATTACAAAGAGTTTACAAAAAATGAAGGAAAAATAGCTTCATCGAAAGTAACTACTGGAAAAGGAAAAGTGGTTTCTAGTGGTAAGGTTGTTTCCAAATCTTCTTCTAGCTCAAAAGGTAGTGCTAAAACAGTGAAGGGTGGAAAATCTACAACATCTAAATCAAGCTCAAAGTCTAGCGGATCATCTAAGAAAAGCGCTGCTGGTTCTCTTGAAATCATCACTGTTAAAACTAAAGCTGGGGAATTCCGTTTCCGTGCCAGTAACCTACAGGTAGTTGAAGGGATCGGACCAAAAATTGAAGAATTGCTTACCAATGCTGGTTATAACACTTGGACTAAATTAGCTGCAGCGAAACCAGCTGCCTTGAAAGTTGTTTTGGAAAATGGTGGTTCACGATTCAAAATGCATGACCCAACATCTTGGCCTGATCAAGCTGCTATGGCGGCAAAAGGCAAGTGGGATAAGCTCATTAAATTCCAACAAGAACTTGATGGCGGAAAGGCTACAGATAGCAATAATTTGACACCTTCGAAGGTCGAGAAATTTGGAGCCCGAGTGAAAAATTAAGGAAATCACATTGCTTAATTTTTAAACCTTTTTTAATAAACTTTTAATTTTTTATATAAATGTTATTTTCAAAACAAAGACAGATTAATGTGATGATTCCTGACAATAATAAGGAGGGATTATCTGATACTATAAAAGTAATTCGCCCTGGAACGATCAAGGATATCTACATGCGTATCCACATTACTCACGGTTATACGGGCGACTTGGAGATTGAATTGGTTTCTCCTGCTGGCACTAGCGTGAAATTGCACAAGAAAACGAAAAAAGCTGGCAAAAATTTAAGCTTGATTTTCGAAGGTGCTTCCATGAAAAAATTCAAAGGTCAAAAAGCAAAAGGTAACTGGAAACTTACAGTTAGAGATGGCGCATCAAAAGATGTTGGTATGTTGAACAACTGGACGATGGGTTTTAGCCTGGAGCAGAAATCAAGCGAAGCTTATTTATCAAATGTTAGCAAAGATGGATTTTCTAGCAAGCACCATTGCCATGAAAATGGAAAGGTAAAATCAATCAAAGGATCTATCGATTTGGCCCATTCTAAATCGAATAATCTGACTATTCAATTAGTTGCTCCTTCTGGAAAAGCAGTTACGCTTTTCAAAAAGCAGAAAAGTGCAAAGAAGAATTTGAAGAAAGCTTTCCCTAAAGATTTGTTACAAAAATTTGTTGGAGAGAAGGCAAAAGGCGTTTGGTCACTGAATGTAAAAGATAGTGCAAAAACAAAGTCTGGCCGCCTAAAAAAATGGGCATTGGATATTGCTGTTGCATAATCTAGATTAGGAAATCAATAATATGAATAAGGGGTTTCAGGCTCCTATCAAAAGAGTAGTTGGCAATGCTGACTGCTCTTTTTTTTGTGAATTCAAGATCGTAAAAGGTCAAGTTTATCCCTTAAGACTCTTTATTTTCCTCAGCAGAAATAGCTGCTTCTAATTTTCTAACCGCATCTAAAACCACCTCTTTATTGGTCAATGGTCTGACTTTAGCCAAATAATTCTTTGCTGCTTCTAATTCTTTCATTTCAGCCTCAATGATGGCCAAATTCAGATACACAATCCCTTTGTCGTTATTAGTTCTTAAGCCAATTTTCAAAGCTTCTAAATGATTGATTTTACTTTCTTTCAATTTTTTGGCCTCTAGATTCAACAATCCTTTTGCATAATGGTAGTAGCCCTTCTGAGAAGTACTCAATAAGTTAGGATTTTTAATAGTTTTTAATAATTGAGTTGCCTTGCTGTAGTTTCCTTTTTTTAATTGTCGACAGGTAAGGTATATTGTTCCATTTTTAAAATAGCCCAAAACAATAAGGATAATTGCAACTAAAATGAAAACGAGTTGAGAATATTCTTTTTCCAAAAAATTATGCAATGCAAGACAGCACCCAATCATCACCAATATCATCCTTACTAATGGTGTAAACATTTTATTATTTTTTCTATTTACTACACTGTGTCATAAATAACTTTTAATTTTGACGGTCTCTTTTTTGATTTGCCTT
>JAHDDD010000168.1 GCA_020629535.1 Saprospiraceae bacterium | reverse complement strand
GTTTCGTTGTTTCCAGTCCAATGGTCTAGACATACAATTTGTTGACTACGATTGTGATAGCACCTGGTTGACAAGTTCAACCACTAATTTCAAATCTTCACTGGTTGATATCAAAATTTCCCCAAATCCAAACAATGGAAGTTTCATTGTGGATCTAGAACCTTCTGCTGATTTAGTTTACAGAATCATTGATATTTTTGGAAGAGAAGTTAGATTCGGAACCTTTGACCAAAGAAATATCATATTGCATGAAAGTGGAGTGTTCATTTTGCAGTTATACCTTGAAGGTCAACTTGTGGGACAGAAAAAACTCTCTATTTGGTGAAAGGAATTTTATTAATGAAAAAAACGTAAAATAGATTATTTCAAAACTCCATTTTGTTTCACAAACCAAGTCACTTCGTGAGTGAATCGAACAGTCTCGCTTCTCGCAGCGAACGCGGTGAGCTCTCTCTCAGTGAGCAATGCGAGCGATCTGTGAACGAGTGCAGCGAGTGAGCAAAGATCAATTCTCAGTATATACCCTACCCTTTTTGTAGTAATTTTTAGGCATGGGCTTCCCAAAGTGCTGGACCCAATATTTTCCTTGTTTTGAGATACCCATTTGGGTCATTCCCGGATGCATGAGCATTCTGCAATGTGAAGGACTCTCAATCCAATCTTGGAAGACTTCATAAAAATATTCCTGGCCTTCCCCAAGGTTCTCACCAGCATATTGCCAATCATAACCGAAATCATCGAATCGCTCGCCCACGTCTTTTCCATTTCTGGAAATATGGCCGAAGTAATTGTACTTTCTCATTTCCAATGCATGAGATCGTGCCGTTTTGTACAGAGTGGAATTCCATCTAATAGGTTGGGCTGGCTTCATTCTTTTGGAACCACATTTACAACCTTTTGCTCTTAATTCATTCACTTGATTCACCATGTATTCAATGGCTTCTTGTGGTGGTTGTGCTGAAAGCAGGATAGGTGTGGAGAAAAAGAAAGATAGTAATATAAATAGCCGGTTTGCATTGCCCATAATACTTAAACGCTTGGTCTTGCTTTTTGATTTGTCATGAACTTTAAAAAAACCATAAATTTTTGATTAATCAGCATTGATTTGACATCAAATTGGCAATTGGGCTTCAAAATGAGTCAGAAGGCCAAATTTGAGATTTTGGACATTCATCAGTGTTTTTTCAATATAAAAAGCCTTGAAAATCAATGGTGTTACATCGATTTCCGACGAAGATTCATATAACTTACTGATTATTAATAATTTATACTGGAAGAATATCGAAAGGAGGGAATAAAAAAAGGCGACCAAAAATATTTGACCGCCTCCGTTGCTATATGTAATTGAGTTATCTACAACAAATTTACAATATTGATGCAAATCGCAAAGTAACAGCAGGATTTATTTTTTAATAAATTCCTGTGTCGCAGAGCAGGTCTTGCTATCCTCCAATAAATGGAGCCAAAACCAATGCAACTACTGTAATCAATTTAAGTAGGATATTCAAAGATGGACCAGAAGTATCTTTGAATGGATCACCCACAGTATCACCTACTACGGTTGCTTTGTGAGGATCTGATCCTTTGTAATACATTTTACCATCAATTTCTACTCCTTCTTCAAACATCTTTTTAGCATTATCCCATGCTCCACCTGCATTAGACTGGAAGATGGCCATCAAAACGCCACATACTGTTACTCCAGCGATCAAACCTCCAAGCATCTCTGCTCCACCACCAAATCCGATGATGACTGGAGAAATAATTGCAATCAATCCTGGAACAATCATTTCACGAATAGAGGCCTTGGTAGAAATTTCTACACATTTATCATACTCGGCTTTTCCGTCTGCCGCTTCAAAAGTTTTGACATCCGCATCTGACCATTCTGACATCTCCTTCCCTTCATTTTTGTTCATCACTGCAAGTGCAGCTTTCAATTCTGGAATAGACTTGAATTGTCTTCTCACTTCTTGAATCATATCCATGGCAGCTCTACCCACAGCGTTCATTGACAAGGCAGAAAATAAGAACGGTAGCATACCACCAATCAAAAGACCTGACATCACCTTAGGATTGGCGATGTTGATCTCTGTAATTCCGGCAGTAGTCATGTAAGCCGCAAAAAGAGCCAAAGCAGTCAATGCTGCTGATCCGATAGCAAATCCTTTACCGATCGCAGCAGTCGTATTTCCAACTGCATCCAGCTTATCTGTTTTTTGTCTTACTTCTTTTGGTAGCTCTGCCATTTCAGCAATCCCTCCTGCATTGTCAGAGATTGGTCCATATGCATCGACTGCCAGCTGAATTCCAGTGTTTGACAACATACCGACAGCGGCAATCGCAATTCCATACAGACCTGCGAAATAGTGGGCTCCCATGATAGCTGCTGCTATCACCAAGATAGGAAAGGCAGTAGATTGCATTCCAACTCCCAAACCGGCAATGATATTTGTTGCAGCTCCAGTGACGGATTGATCTACTATTGATTGTACAGGTTTTGTACCTGTACCTGTATAATGTTCTGTAATTTTTCCAATGGCCAATCCAGAAACAAGTCCGAATAGAATCGCGTAGAATACTCCCATTGAACTATAGGTCTCACCGTTCATCGTCCATTCTGCTGGAAGCATAAAATTCACGATGGCGAATGTTGCTGCCAACATCAGAAAAGCAGACAAAAATTCACCCATGTTCAAGGCTTTGTGAGGATCACCACCTTCTTTTACTTTTACGAAGAAAGTACCAATGATAGAAGTTACAATACCTGTTGCAGCAAGAACCAATGGCAGAAGCACCGCATTCATTCCTCCAAAATCATTGGTAGATTCAAATCCGGCTATGCCCATCATGGCTGCGCCCAATACCATCGTACCAATTATTGAACCTACATAAGATTCAAAAAGGTCGGCACCCATTCCGGCTACGTCTCCTACATTGTCACCTACGTTATCAGCAATGGTAGCTGGGTTCAAAGGGTGATCTTCTGGGATACCCGCTTCTACTTTACCTACAAGGTCAGCACCTACATCGGCCGCTTTGGTATAAATACCTCCACCAACTCTCGCGAAAAGTGCGATAGATGATGCACCGAATGAAAAACCTGTCAATATGGTAATCACTCTGGTCACTTCTGCTTGGTTTGAAATACCAAACATTCCAGAGTAAAGGACAAACAATAGTCCCAATCCCAATACACCTAGTCCAACAACTCCAAGTCCCATTACTGAACCTCCAGCAAATGCCACTTCAAGTGCTTTTCCAAGTGAAGTTCTGGCAGCATTGGTTGTTCTTACATTTGCTTTGGTCGCTACCTTCATTCCAATGAAACCTGCCAATCCTGAACAAACTGCTCCAAGAATAAATGACAAGGCTACCAATGGTGAAGAAGCTGCGTTCATACCACTCCATGCCATTAATCCGGCAACTATTACAACAAAAATCGCCAGAACTTTGTACTCGGCTTTCAAAAAAGCCATGGCTCCATCAGCAATGTTTTCCGCGATTCGGCCCATTCTTTCTGTCCCTACTTCTTGCTTTGAAACCCATCCTGATTTCCAGAAGGTAAATAATAAGGCCAAAAGTCCAAAAGCCGGAATTGCATAAGTCAATGATTGCATAATTATATATCGTTTTGTTAGTCTAATTTTAAACAGGCGCAAATATACGTTTATATATATATTTCTTGATACGTTTTTGATAGGGAATTAAGATGTATTGGAATGTATTGGAATAAGCCCATCCTAGGTTTTGGCTTTATTCTAAAATAATTTTTAGATTTGTCTAAAAATAGACTTGACATCTACTGAAGAAGACTATATTAAAGCCATATTTAGCATTGCTCAAGGTACCGCTAATCGGATGGTAGGCACCAATGACATTGCCCGTGAAATGGACACTTCTGCAGCCTCAGTTTCAGATATGCTCAAGAAGTTGAATTCAAAAGAATTGGTCATTTATGAAAAGTACAAAGGAGTTAGGCTTTCGCCGAATGGCACTGAGCGTGCAATGTTTTTACTCAGAAAGCACCGATTGTGGGAATCTTTTTTAGTCAATAAGTTGGGATTTGCATGGGATGAGGTCCATGATATAGCCGAGCAATTGGAACATGTGAAGTCCAATGAATTGGTTAACAAGCTTGATGCTTTTCTCGGTTACCCGAAATTTGATCCGCATGGTGACCCGATTCCCGATTCAAATGGTACCATCACTTTGCGCAATCAGGTTCTGCTCAATACCTTAGAAATCGGAGATGAAGGGACATTGATTGGGGTCAAGATGCACAACAAAGATTTTTTAGCTCACCTCAATGGTCTCGATCTAAATATAGGCACATCCATAAAGGTCACTGAATGCTTCCCATTCGACAATAGCCTGAAAATCATGGTCAATGGAAAGTCGGAAGCTTATGTAACAGAAATTATTTCAAAAAACATTTATCTGAAGAAAACATCATGAAATATATCCTCATCATTCTACTTGCCACTTTCTCCCTGCAAGCACAACAAGAGAAGCCAAGCATACTTTCGACTGCTTCTATGATAGACGACATGGTTTCGAATATCGTTGGAGATCTGGGAGAGAACAAAAGCATTGTTCCCATCGGCGGTGACCCACATTTGTATGAGGCAACGCCAAAAGATGCCAAGATGGTCAGCGAATCCGATCTAGTATTTATCAATGGTCTCAATTTTGAAGGATGGATCAAGGAGTTGATTCAGAATTCAGGTACTGAGGCACCTATGATCGTTGTTACAGAAGGAGTGAATGCAATGGGATCTGATACTTACAAAAATTCGTTCGATCCGCATGCATGGATGGATGTGGGCAATGCATTGATTTATTGCAAAAACATCAGAGATGGATTGATTGAAAATTTTCCTGAACATGCAGAAACATTCAATGCAAATTTCAACACATACACTCAACAGTTAAAGGCACTAGACGAGCAAATTAAATTGGATATTCAAAAGATTCCAGCATCAAAAAGAATCTTGATTACTTCTCATGATGCTTTTGCCTATTATGGTAAAAAATATGGCATCAAAGTGGAAGCCATTATGGGAATATCCACCGAAGCAGATGCTCGAACGTCAGATGTGGTCAGGGTTTCAAAGGCCATCAAGGAGAGTCAAATTCCAGCCATCTTTATTGAAAGCACCATCAATCCGAAATTGATCAAACAATTGGCCGATGACAATGGTGTGGCGATCGGTGGCGAGCTGTTTGCTGACTCATTGGGAGAACCTGGATCAGAAGCGGGAACCTACATTGGCATGATGCAACACAATACCAATGTGATCGTCAATGCGCTGGCGAAAGGAGAAATTAGCTCGACGAAATTCGATGATGAGAAAGGTAAAAGTTCCTGGCCAGTATACCTTGCTTTGGCGCTGGGTGGCATTGCCATATTGTTTTTTGCAGTGAAAAAAATGAATATATAAATGCAGTCTTCAAAACATGTGATCACCATTGACGGGCTCTCTGTAAATTATGGAAAGAAACGGGTCCTCACGAATATTCATATGGATATTCATCCCGGTCACATTTACGGAGTTATAGGACCAAATGGAGCAGGCAAGTCAACTTTATTTAAAGCCGTGTTGGGTTTAATTTCATACTCATCAGGCAAGATAAAAGTCTTTGATGATAACATTGACCAAGTACGGAAACGAATAGCCTACGTACCCCAAAAAGATGAAATCGATTGGACCTTTCCAGCGACCGTTTTTGACATCGTATTAATGGGTCGGTATCCATTCAAAAGTCTTTTTAAGAGACTGGATAATGAAGACAAACGCATTGCCATGGAAGCATTGGATGAAATGGGCATTGCAGATCTGAAGGACAGACAAATTGGAGCACTTTCTGGTGGACAACAGCAAAGGGTTTTCATCGCCCGTGCACTTTGTCAAAAGGCAGAATTGCTGTTTTTTGACGAGCCATTTGTGGGCATTGATATTATGACAGAAAATAAGATCATTGAGATCATGAAAGCATTGGCAAATGAAGGAAAAACTTTGTTGGTTGTGCACCATGACCTTTCCACCATTGAAGAATACTTTGACAAAGTGATTCTGCTCAATCAAAGACTTATTGCTTACGGTGACACTTCCACCACATTTATTCAGGAGAATATTGCGGCTACATATCGCTCTCAGCTAGGATTGCTGGAGCAATTGGGCAGGTAATGTCGTTGTACTATCATATTAAAGAAAAATATAAACTGGCTGACAATTGGGCTGAAAACTCAATATTTATTGGCCAAAGAACTTAATTTTGGTAAAAATTTAACGAAATGTACAAAAGCGTCCTATCAGCCGTAACCCTGGTGCTGTTTACAATCACATCTTCCCTATATGCCCAGGATTGCGAAGCGAATGAGATTCCGTGTGTAATGGAAATTAATACTGATCAATACGGTTATGAATTTTCATGGCAATTGATCAATCTCGAAGGAGATACAATTTATAGCTCCGAAGGAGCAGACTACGAAAACAACACCTATTACGAAGAAAAATTTTGCGTCAATAGTGATTCATGTTATATCATGGTCTTGAACGATTCGTACGGAGATGGATTCATTCAAGAAGGATACATACGATTATATGTTGATGGCGAAGAAAGATTTTCGGTTTCCAACTTTGGAAGTCAGCGTGAATTTCCATTCAATTGTCCTCAAGGTTTTAATTGTGATAATCCAATCACTTTAGATTTTGGGACACATGTTATGGAGGCTGAGGAAGAATGGTTTGTTATCAATGTCGATTCGTTGGGTCAATACAAAATTTCCACTTGTAATAACAGCCCGGATTGTGAGACCACGATTTGGGTGTATTCTGAATGTCCAGAAGAAGTGAGTGAGTCTTTGGAAGGCGCAGCGTATTACAATACGAGCAATGACGAATGCGGAGACCTTGCACAAATCATCAATACTTTCCTAGCAGATAGTGAACATTTGATTAGAGTAAAAAGATACAATTGCGATATCCCAATAAACATCGACTTTGAATATTTGGGTCCAATTTACGGGTGCATGGATCCTGATTCTTGTAATTACAATCCTTTGGCCCAAATTGATGATGGTTCATGTTTTGGTTTTGATGATCCAGAATGTGATAAAGGAGCCGACTTGACATTGAACGCAGACAGACTGAGAACATCATTGTTTACTGAAAAGTCATTCTTTGGTGGACCAAGTCATGAATGTCTCATCAAAGAAAATTGCCTTAAAGGAGTTGGTGACAGAGAATTGCTTCGATTTACGACTGAGATTGTAAACATTGGGCAATTGGATTACATCATAGGTACTCCTGAAGATTTTCCTGATCAGTTTACTTATGATAGTTGTCACAATCACCAGCACTATGACAACTATGCAGAATATTCATTGTATTCTGAAGATGGAAGATACTTCCCTATAGGATTCAAAAATGGTTTTTGCGTCATTGATTTAGATTGTCCTGAACCTGAAATGTATCAATACACTACTTGCGATTATATGGGAATATCCGCTGGGTGTACTGACCGGTATGATTCTTTTCTGGATTGTCAATGGCTTGACGTGACGGACATACCCGATGGAGATTACGTCTTTGTTGCGAAGATTAATGTTGACCTTGCCAGAGATGCCTATGGAAGACAAGAAAAGGACACGTTGAACAACTTTGCACAAGTCTGTCTCAATTTGGACAGAACACTTGACACTTTGGTCATGACTATACTTGAAGATTGTGAGACTTATGTTGACTGTACAGGTGAGCCTTTCGGAAAGGCTGTATATGATTGCAAAGGCATATGTGATGGCCCTACAGTGAGAGGTGATTTTAATGAAGATCAAATTCTAGATGCAATGGATTTCAATATGTATTTGAATTCTGTTCTGGAGAGTGAACAAGCAACGTCTTGTACTGATTTGTTCCAAGATGGAAATATAGATGTATATGATCTTTTACTGCTTCAAGATTGTCTTGAGTTTACCGCTCAACATGAGCATCAAGGTGGTACGGCCGCACATGATCATTGTAACTTTCCTGCAGGTGTTGACAACTTTCTGGATACCGTTGAACTGGTCTTGCGATATGATGAAGAATTGGATCCAGAATATGTTTATGTAGACATTAAAAATCCTGGCAATTCAATCCAAGGATTTCAATTTAATCTTTATGGATTTCAGATCGAAGGTGTTTTTCAAAATACTTTGATCAATGAGCAATTGTTTGAATTTCACATCAATCAGGAAGATGATTTGATTGTCGCTGTTCCTGCTGTTTCAGGTGCCTTACTCGGTCGTTCTGAATTTCAGCAAGGTTTATTGAAAGTGAAAGTGGGTTCGAACATTGGCTCAGAGATATGCTTGGGTGAGAACTTGGTCTTCGTTGATGGTGAGGATCAAAAAATCAAAACAACGGTACAAGAAGAATGTTTGTTCACAAATTTTGTATCATCTAATATTGAACTTGAGAAATCTCAAAGTGTCCAACTCAGTCCAAATCCTGCTTCTGAGGAGGTTACCATTTCATTGAATGATGAAGGTACGGCATTGAGAAAAATCGAAGTGTTCAACGCACAAGGAGAATTGGTACTTATCAAAAACACCAATCAAAAACAAAACAAAATTAAACTCAATGATTGGGTCGAAGGAATTTACATCATAGTTCTTACTACAGATGAAGACAGAATTTCTAAGAAGCTGATCATAAACAGTTCAAAATAAAATTTAACACCTTTTGTACTGAGGAGGTCTGGAATTTTTCAGACCTCCTTTTTTTATATATCAATCATGAGTTTACTCCGAAAACTCATGATTTGCAAAGAACCCTTCTTTCTGTTTCCTTCCCTGAACAAGAAAGGACCAATATTTAAAAGTAGGTAGTTTTGACTTGAAATGAACTGTGCGGCATCAAAGTTTTGGTCCCACAAGATTTTCAAAGAGTGCTCAATATTGATTAAAAATTTATAGAGGAGACCGTGTTATTTCCTA
>JAHDDD010000167.1 GCA_020629535.1 Saprospiraceae bacterium | reverse complement strand
TGTCTAATATTCAAAACATCAACCCCAATAAATGCACACACTTTATAAACTCTCTATTGGTTCCTTCAATTTCAGTTTGTCCGGCTGAGGAATAGAAGATGTCACGTAATGATCGGAGACATGTTTCTATATGAGCAATACTCAGGATCAAAACCTTTAGTTGTTCATACAAATCATTGTCTAGGGTCTTCATGGTAGACAATCTTTTGGTGCGAAGATTTTGGTTGTTAACGAAATGGTCGTATAAGTCGTAAAATTCAGAAGCTTCGTATCCTTGAAATACTTTTAGTCGTCTCATAGAAACCTTGATAGCCTCTTCCGGACTGACCGCCGCATTGTCTTTGGTGACATCATTTGCAAAATAGTCGTTGATGTAATTTGCCAGGTTGGTACGTTTTACTTCTTCGTCTGCTTTCGGTAAAAGGGTAAATTCTAAAAATTGCTTTGAAAAATAAACAGCTTTGCCTGCAGCTTCTTTCGGAGCCTGGTCGAACATAAATTGCTCTCTCACCAAATCCTGGACCGTAAGCAATCTTTCTCTTCGCGGTTTAAATATGGCATCGTAATATTCGCGACTAACATGGAGTGGAGCGTAATCAAATTCTACAACTTCAATACGTGACCAAAAATCTGAAGTGAATGGCTCGTCATCTTGTCGATACATAGCACCAAGATTTGTGGCTGCACATAATAGTATATTATCTGCAATTTTGTAGTTGGTGCCATCAGGAGAAATGAAAACTTTGCTCCCTGCAAAAAACGGATTCAATGATTTTCTCAAAGCCTCCGGCCATTCTTTGATTTCTTCAATGTTGATTAATGAATTGGGTGTAGTGATCGCTTTGGTAAATCCTGCCGGTACGCTGTATGGGCCAAACTCGCCAAAACGGATCGCTGTTACTAGACTGTTTTTTGTTTGCCACTTGTCAGATGCATGTTCGAAATATTCGCGGTTCATAATGGATGCTGCGTACTTCAAGAAAGCACTCTTTCCCGTACTTGGCGGACCTGTCAATAATAATATACCTGAACCACTTTCCAATTGCAATTTTGCCTTGATAATAAATTCTTGCAACTTGTGTTTGAAGTAAGGTGTATTGTCAATGAATTCTGGCGTAATTTTCGGAACATTCCTTTCTCTCGTTCTTTCTAACTCATCACGAGTCTTTTTCTCCAATGCACAACGCAATGCTTTTCTTCCAATCTCATCAAGCGGTAACAAGGCTTTGATGGTGGTACTTGCAAATTGCGGATAATGCACTTCGGTGTGAATGCCCTCATAAATATTCCACAATGCTTCAAGCAAATTATGAGAATATTCTTCCTTGATGTACAAATCATATTTGTCAAAAAACGCACTATAATCCGATCCATCTAATTCAAAGGCTTTTCCGCTTCGAAGATTGTCGGTCGTACTGGGTCTGAAAACTTCCTTGTCTGAAGCTTTTATAAAAGTGACGAGATATTTGTCAGCACTTCCTTTTTTCTCAATCAAGTCAAGATCCCACTTTGGAAAATTTTGAGTAACAGAATCAAGATCCACAAAAAGATGAGGGTCGTTTTTGACGAATGCATATTTTCCTTCAAAGCTGATCCTCTTCTCCAAATTGGTGCGATTCCGTTCCAATATTCTGCGGCCGAGAATTCGGCGGAGGTCCATGGCCATCCTGACATCGCCATAGGTCTTTTCTAGTTTAGAAATATCTGATTGTATATTTTGGTAGCTAGGATTGGCTGCCAATTCTATGTCGGAAAAATTTGAACTATGGTTTTGGACAAAAAACTCGATGCTGTCTTTGATCATTTTTTCGAGTTGACGCTTGGCCTCATTTTTCTGAGCCTCAGCTCTTTCTTTTTCTCCAATGATCGCCAACTTCCTGTTTTCCACCGCTTTGAACAATCTGTTTTGAATAGCTGCCGGTGAAAGCTTTTTTTCTTTAGCAATGCTTTGCAAAATATATGGCTGCTTAAGCAAGGTCATCAATTCCATGGCTGCAGGATGTGTACCTAAAAGGTTTTCTAGCAGTTGTGTATGATGTGTCTTTTTTATTTCATTTTCAATTTCTTCAATTTCGCTGGCAATGAATTCTTGAAGACTGGTTCCTTCTTTCGCAATCTGCTCTGAGAAGATGACATTCATCTCTTCTTGAATCTTTTTAAAATCACTCAGCACATCAGCACAATTTTCAGGAAGCATATTGTCAAGTTCTTCCTTGTAGATTCTTAAATTGTTTAGAATTTCTCGGAATGTGTTTGGATCATCCAGTCCTTGCGCTTTAGCGCGAAATGATTTGGCAGAAAGCATGATGTTTTTTGACCTCAAGCTCTCGACTAAATTTCTGACGCGAAGTTCAGAAGGCAACATGATATTGTTGATCGTCGTCTTTAGGCGTTGACCGACAAGAAAGATGTTTTCTTTATCGGCCTGAACCATCAATTCCTCCGTTATATTTTGTCTTGCAATCGCCATTTTGTTTTGAATGCTGAGAAGATCTTCATAACTATTGTCAGAATTGACCAACATGTTTTCGACGTTGGTTTCAAAATCATATCTTGCCTTTTCGATGACCGTAGGAAGTTTACTTTCTGGTTTCTCTTCAATTTCAGAAATGGGTTTTGCAAACTGTGTTTTCACAAAAAGACTTTCTCCTTTGAACAGATGAGAAAGATTCTTGAAGACTGTATTGAAGTTTTTTTGATCAGTTGGTAATTCAATCTCTTGTAAATTGGTTTTTATTTTTACCAATTCTTTTGAGTCAAGTTCTCTGCAAATGAGATTTCCATTTTGGTCTAATTCAAATCTTGGAGCGTATATGCCGAAATCGTTGATTTTTTCTGGGTGGTCAATGCTGATGTCATAACAACTGATCATGCCTTCTTCGTTCTGACAAAAGACAACACTCAAATTTTCATCAGTGCGCATCCAACTGATCTTTTTGGGTAGTACAATCTTTCTTGGCCACTTATGTGGAACAACCGATTTGTGGGTGTTGACAATGGTGATTTCTTGCTCATTGGTCAATGCTACTATCATGTTTGGATCGGCAGCCATTATTTTATAGCAATCATTGACAATATTTAACTTGAGTAAATTATCAGTATTGTCGAGGTAACTATCAATGCTTAATTCATCTTGGTCGTAAAAAAGTTTGTATCTATCTGTTTCGAACGTATCTGTATACGTCACATTTGCAAAGTAGTTTTTGACGTCTTCCGTTCTAAAAACAAGAGATTGATCAAGTTGGGTGGGAGATTGTGTTCTGACAATGTTCCATTTATTAGGAGCTAACAGTTTACCATCGACATCTTGCGTTTCAAGAATAACCGAAAGGCCACTTCTTTTATTCAATGGTGTGATGATGATATTATCTGATGGTGTGATGTGGACATAGCCGGCATTCTTTTGTAAGACCAAAATGAGGTCACTGAGTAAATTATAGAATGAGGTGTACGCTCCTTTTATAATACTCACTTTGTTTTTCTCATCAGCCGTTTTTAATGCTGGTATTAATTCATCTATAATGGTTTGAGAGACCTGCAGTCCAAACTTTTGTTTTAGACCAGATACCAAACTTTGATTGCCTTCTTCTAAAGTTTCATGCAAAATGAAATCAAAATCTTTATCTGATCTCAATCGTGGTATATTGCTGTCTTTCAAATTTGAAATGATAGCATCAGCATTGACATTGTCTTTGTACTTGTAATTTTCAGGTAGATAATGGTCAATGTCCAGCAGTTTTCCTTGTGCATTAAAAAAGCTGAGATTAGGACTACCTTTATATGTAATGACCAAAATATCGTCGTCAGCACTTTCGCCATTTAGGATCCTCATATCTTCGATGCTGTGATTTTGGATCTCTGTGTGCGTGTCCACTTCAAAGTGAGATCTAATAAGTTTATATTTAAATTGCTCTTTTAAGCTTGGCATAGATTCGTTTGTTTACATCAATATAAATATACCATTGACGGTCATCAATAAACTTTAATTGATCAGATGGAAGATCAATATGTCGAGGAAACCAAAATAACACAAATTTCTTAACGGATAATATTACAAAAGAACAATAAACTCATTAACTTCCTAATCCGATATTTTGTGATGAAATATTGTTAATTTCTGTTTTATTTATGGCAAGACGCCCAAAGAGAAAATTTTCTGGAGCTGGTTTGAACTTCTCTGCATTTTTACCACAAGGTAACAAGCATTGGATCAATATTTTAAGAGAAATGAATGCCTTGGGTGTCGAGATTGTTGAATTTACTGCCAGGAGATTAGAAGAAAATCATTGGGCTTTACTCATTCTTCCTAAATCAATTGAAACCCAAAAGAAGAATTCCCATCTTAAACATCATAATAAACATCTCAACGATCAATTGGAACGTGGATTTACAAAGTCAGCTGGTTCAAATTCAACGTATTGGGTAAATGTGTTTGAAGAAATAGAGCATGCAGGATTTTATATTCCTCAGAATGATATTAAAAATGTCAATCCTAATATTTTAAAATCACAGCTTCATTTTAGTCACCTGATCTCAAAATATTTTCCCTTTGAAGAGTTTTTTTATAGAGTAAAAGAAAGCCAAAAGAAAGACACATCATTTGCAGATCACTTAGCATTTGCCATATGGATATTTGCTCTGCATTATGCAAGATATTTATCCAATCTAAAAGATAATAATGAAGTTGCATTTGGCATGTATGGTACATGGTTTTCAGATCAATTTGACTTTAATGACTTTTATCAAAGACTACCATCCGAGCAAATCACCATGTTGCTTTTGAATATATGCGAATCTCATTTTTCTGAGACCGAAGCTGTCTGGAAATCCCAACATTATTTTCGAAGCGGATGTAAGGATGTGGTTGAATTTTGCGAACAATTTGAAACGGACATTCGATCTCTTTTTGAATCAAAAGAATATTCCGAGGAGCTTGCTGATGCTCAAGTACGAATCGGACTTGGCTTGAAAAACATTTTATTAAAAGATTATGATAAGTTTTTAGTTCAAGAAATATTAGATGATTCATCTGGTCTACAGTTATATAGTTCACTTCGGGTCATTGAACAGTTTAAGTACGGTCCTAAAAGTTTATACAATCTGGGAGGGGTCGTAAAAGATAAATTATTTTTCAATAGTAAAATTGGAAACTCAATCTTCAAGGGAGAAGTAAATGGAAGACCGAGATATATTCGGAGCAGGAAAAATAGTTACATTCAAAATGTACAATATTGGTTCGACTTAATCCATGAAGAGCATGAAGAAATCATTGACTCATACAAGTCAGCCTCATCATTGGAGTTACAGAATGAAGGGGAAGATGTGGTGAACAAAACATGTAACAATCATTGGTTGAATCTCATGAACCTGATTACAGCGCCACATCTTTATTGGACAAATAAAGACGGTAAGATATTTCCTCAATGGAATCTCTTTGAAGATGCAAAGGCGAGTAGTTTGCGTCAAATTTCAAGAGAAAGAAAAAAAGAAGAAGAAAAACAGAGGGAGTTACTACAAAAGCACCTTGATGCCATTAAAGGACTTAATTATGTCGAGGAAATTGTAGACTATCAGGAAAAAAATCTACCTGTTTTTTCGGTTGAAGTATATCAGAGACAATGGCAGCACGAGATAAGTAGGATGATGGACAGGCTGCGTCAAAAGGAGCAATTTTTAGATTTGCGAATGGAAGAATTTGGGATATCAGATGCTAAGGTGAGTGATAGTCTCAAACGAATGTGGTTGACAGAAATTCTTCGGATCGAAGAAGAGATCTGTCCATACGTTGCCTTTGTAAAGAAAGCATTTCAAACTGCACTGCCTATACGACGATCCGTTACATTTAGCAAATACAGACACGTGAGCGATGGAGTCGAGTTTGATCCTGATACACTCTATGATCATGAAAAATGGATTCGTGCCAATATCATGAAACAAATGGAGTCTAAAATAGAGCGAGGAGAAGCCATTCAGATCAATACATTCTGTCTAGATTTTTCTGGTTCAATGGAACACGATAGGATGAGAAATTTATTTAAGATTCTCTATTTACTTGTCTTAGGACTCGAGGACAGGAAATCATTTGATGCCTTTCATTTCTTTAGTGATAAGTTTATTGAGGTTGTTGATTTCTCTGATGCGTTTACAAATAAGAAGGTCTTGTATAAGATTATAAACCAAATTTCTAAACCATATTTAGGTAAAGTACATTTCACAGGATTGGGAGGTACAAATATGTCAGAAGGCATTGCCAAGTCTCATGAAAAAATGAAGAATTTCATTTCTGAATTCAGAGAGAAATACCCGGAAGCCAATATCGTTACATCCATATTTGTTATCACCGATGGAGAACCTACACTGGGCATCACAAACCTGATCGAATTGAATGAATTCATTGAGGCGAAAAGAAAAGACGGGGATGTAGAAATCAAAGGTATCTTTATTGAAGGGGAGGAGAGAGAACAAGATGAAATCATCGAAGAAGAAAATGATGAAAATGAAGTGCTTGAAGAAGAGGATGAAGTGCCAGTAATACATTTAATGGAAGAAATTTTTGGAAAAGATCAGTATGTAGAAACAGCAGACTTTAATGAAGCGGTCAGTAAATTTGTAGCCATTTTGACAGAGACATACAAGCAACAGAGAAAAGCATTCAAGTGGAAACAGAAAAAGCGAAAACTAGGATTAATAAAGTAATATGACAGCATCCATAAAAGAATTGGATATAAAAATTATCGGTAAAAGTATTGCTGGCATAGTGTGTCATCAATATCATCATTTGGGTGACATAGTTGTCATTCTCGATGATAAGAAAAATGCAAAAGCTATTAAGCTTGCCTCCCTTTCGGGGAATGTGGAATTGCACACAATTGATAATGAAAGCATTGAAAGAATTCAGCTAACTGGTAACGGTAGGGTGTATCTGTTTCATACTAAAAGTAAAATCTATCTGGTCAATGATCAGAATAAAATTGTAGAAGACTCCAGCAAATGGCATGACCATTATTTTGATGAATTGTCAAATGGTTTTTACAGACAAGATGCATTGGAGCATTGGTATGATATTGAAGGATTCAAAATGCAAGAAACAGTCTTTCTGAAAGACGATGTACTTACGTGTCTTAATACCAAAAAATCCAAACAATCTATCTCATTTAAAAATCAACCGATTTATATCAGTGCAAACAAACAATTGATTCAGGTAGGAAAGGTTGTCTTAGATTTGGAGCTAAAGGTTGTGAAGTATTTTGGTGAAAAGATAACGGGTCTTGGCAATGTAAATATTTCTTTTGGTGAAAATGATGTGCTACAAGAAGTTAAATTGGGTTTGGAAGCCAAAGCATTTATTAATGAATTCACGCATGAGCCATTCGTCTATGGTGATGATATAATCGTCAGGCATGAAGGTGGATTTCAATATGGTCAAACAAGAGTTGAAATATTTCATTCAAATAAAAACGCATACGCACTTCAGGGTAGTTCAAATAATTTTCTAAGCTTTAATGGGAAGCCACTACAAATTGATGTAAATAAATATGTTCATTTTAATAATTCTGAATTGGTGCAGGCCAGTGACGGTAACACAAACTTCTTTTTTGACCTAATAAAGAATCGCCCTTTTCAATTGCCCCAAAATGAAGACATCAATATCACAGAACTTGATAATAAATATGTCAGAATAGGAACCGAAAAGATGTTTAACGTTTCCGGTCCAAGACATCGTTTTGTTGTTTCTGAAAAGACAGGTCAAGTATTTTCTTTAGATGAAGGAAGCATTGAACCAGAGAAACTTGAAGACCCTGAGATTTTAAAGCAGTATTTTGGTTTTGCAACCATTGATGGTCAAAGGAAGTTGTTTTCAAAGAAGCATGGAAAGGTCTTGCATTTTGGTGTTAACGCATTGGAGGTATCCGAAATAAAATCTTCTACTTCAGAAAAGCTAATCAATGCCATTGATACCAATGGAAATAAGCTTGTCCTCGATCTGCGTAGTGGGTTCGATGACATTTCATTGGCAACGACGGGCGGAGATAAAATTTTTGAAGTGTATGGTGCTGCCTTGAATATTGGGAACAAAACCTTGCATCATGTTTTCGTGGAAACATTGGGAGGCAACACAAAAAGAGTCATTGATATAAACCAGAAAGAACTACCTTGTTTTACACTTCCCAAGAATCTGAAACAAATCAGCGATCAGGAAATCCTCTCTGTATTTGCTGGAAATTTCATCAGCGGCATTGAAGAAGATAAAACCGTGATTGATGGAAAGGAATTTGTCAGCGCTTATTTTGAATCATTTTCGGGCAAGCACTTTCCTGTAATTTTAGAAAAGGCATCTGGCCAGCCCATTCATCTTGAAGGAGTTGGACATAGGAATGAATTGGCCATGAGTTGGGTAGAATATTCATTGAGTAATACATTTTATCTGGGCAGAAATCGGATGGTCGGAGTGAGAACCCTGACGGAAGATTTGAAGGAAACCGAATTGCTTTTTTCGATTCAACAACTTTCGAGTTGGCTTCCATTTTATGATCACTACCTACCCATTTTAAAGCAAGTGATAGAAGTGAAAGATGCCATGAATGCAAGCTGGAATTATCATCTCTTTGAGTTGAAAGAATCCGCAAAGGAAAAGGAATACATTGCTGTCGAAAAGAAGGCTCCTCATAGAATTCTTGCAGACAAAAAAACAGGAAGTTACCATCCAAGAATCGTCAAAGGAAAGAACAAATCTGTTCGCTCTCCTGAGGAATTGAACACTTTACAAAGATTCTTCTACACAGATACGGGAGACTTGGTGGAGGTGGAGTAGATAGTATTTCATTGTCAAGTACATAATTATAAATGTTAGTTGTAAAAGTATGTAGTACTGCTGATCGGGTCACCTGATTTGGCATTCAGCACAATGGTTATGGACGTGCCTTTATTTCGGGAATATATAAATAAGTAAAAGAATTAGCCTCAATTTGTAGTCAAGTCAAAAGAAGCATAGCCTTCCCGATTTGGTCCCGATACA
>JAHDDD010000166.1 GCA_020629535.1 Saprospiraceae bacterium | reverse complement strand
GATGTAGTGCTCATAGATTTGAATACGATATCATAGAATTACGTTTGAAAGTTAGGAATTATATATAATATTGTAATATTTGGTGTTCATAAGCTATGTAAAAAAGTAGGGATTGGTGGTAAAATTGATAAAATCGATCGTTTTAACTTCTATAATTTTCATTTTAGGATGTAAAAATCCATCTGAAAGTACGGGTGATCCAAACTTGCCGGAATCAGATTTTACGGCTAAAATTTCTTCAAAAGCAGGTGATTTTTTGGACCCTGAAATATTTGATCCACTTCCAACATTTTTCAATGTGGCAGACATGAGCAACAAAAAAGGAGAAAGTTGCGAAACAATCATTTTGTCCAAACAGTTAAATAAAGGGCAATTAGTGAAGGTTAAGCCCGTCGGTTTATTGCGATTTAAAATGAAAGATAGCCCAAAGAATTACATTATATCAGTGCCAGTAGATTCTACTCTAAGTTCCCAAGATATTAGTAGCTATCATGACTTTAGTCAAAAAAATTATCATACTAAATTTTTGCTTGAAGATTGGTTTAGGAGCAATTGCAAAGTTGGTACCTGCAGTAACTTCAGTTGGCACAGTGAAATTCAGGCATTGAAGCAACTAAGAAAATCCGTCGATGAGTGATAAGTGTGGCATTGAGAAAGATATTCAAACCCCAACTCCTGATCATAAAGTAAACCTCAAAGAAGAGCTTGCTTTATCAGTTTATAAAAGCATAAATAGCGTCTCCGAACTTTGGGATCAGCTCAACTCTAAAGGTATTTATAATTCAAGCGCATACTTAACTGCGTTAGAATCATCTATGCCGAAAGACCTCAGACAATTTTATTGCATATTATATAAGTCTGGGACACCCATCGGGTGTTTGTTTTTTCAGATCAAACATATGGATTTGGGTTCATCATTGAATGTCCATACTCATTCACACAAGTTCATTGACAAGTTGACTACCAACATCAAAAGATTCATTCTCAATCTTGTAAAGCATGATCTCTTGGTTATTGGAAATGTCTTATTGACCGGACAATATGGAGTGTGCTTAAGTCCAAGCTTTGATTTGGAGCAAAAGATTCATTTTTTAGATATTGCGATGGAAGGCTTTGCAGCATTCATGAATAAAAATGAAGGATGTAATGTCAAGAGTATTCTCATAAAAGATTTCAAAACCGAAACCGATAACAATGTAAAAGTACCTGGGTTCACTGAGTTTACCGTAGACCCGTATATGCAGTTACAAATTAGGCCAAATTGGAAAAGCTTTGACAATTATCTGACTGATTTAAAATCAAAATATCGTGTCCGATTCAAAAGGGCAAGAAAAAAAGGTCATGCTCTCACCACCAGAGAATTGGACCTCAACGACATGAATCAATTCAAAGATCGCATGAATGAATTGTACAAACTTATCAGCGAAAATGTGACATTCAATCTGTTCGATTTGGATCCTGAGTATTTCATCTCATTGAAGCATACATTGAAAGATAATTTACATGTCGTCGGAGTATTTGAAGGTGACAAGATGCTCGCTTTCTACACCTTGATCAAAGATGAGAATAAAAACATTTATGACGCTCATTTTCTTGGCTACGAAATGGCTTCCAATCACGACAAACAACTTTATCTCAACATGCTGTATTACATGATTGAAGATGCTATTAAGGAACAAGTAGATTCTTTACACATGTCAAGAACTGCCATGGAGATAAAAAGCTCTGTCGGAGCGACAGGTGAGGAATTGTTTTTATTGTTAAAGTATCGAGGCAACTTTGTCAATAATATTATGGCCAAATATTTATCTTCTTTTATACCTGATAATTCTTGGACACCGCGCGAGCCATTCAAAGGAAATTGAATTCAGTTCGACCAACACAATCATTTCTAGCCCTGAATTTTCTTAACAAATGCAATAACATATTATTAATTTAAATATGTGTTCGCTGAAAGTATTTGTTGATAGTCTTCTTGTCTTCTCAACACTAAGCCTTGCCACTCCTTCACTTATACAATAGCTATACAAATGGAAAAATTATGAGCACAAAAAGCTACTTTTGAGCTGTTTAAGTAGAAGCCGATAACTTTTGGTAGACATTTTCACAAGAGGAAAATGCATCGGATGAAAAGCGGCCATGCTAAACAAAGCTGAGTAAACAAAATAGTTAACATGTTGAATACAGTAGTTGCTCATCTGAATGATGAGTTACGGATCAAAAACATGAAGAAGATTTTCCATAATTTGGATTATTCTTCTTTGACGAACCACACCATAGCCCAAGGGGAAGGCATTCAAATTCCCAACGGTACTCTCGTTATCAAGACTGGAAAATTTACAGGCCGATCGCCAAAAGACAGATTCATTGTCAAAGATCAGCATACACTTGACAGCATCGATTGGGGAGAGATCAATCAACCTATTTCACCAGAGAATTTCGAAAAGCTACACAAGAAAACAAGTGAATACTTTACAGACAAGGACATATACGTACAAGATTGTAAAGCAGGAGCCGATGATCGTTTTGCCATCAACGTTAGAGTTGTTGCCGACAAACCCTGGAGCGCCCATTTTGTAAAGAATATGTTTCGGGATTGCTCATCAGAGGAGCTTGATTCATTTAGTGCTGATTGGACCGTCATGGTAGCGACTGATTGCCAAGCTAATCCTGCTACTGATGGTACCAGACAAGGCAACTATTCTGTAATAAATTTTGATAAAAAACTAATACTAGTAGGAGGAAGCGGATACACTGGAGAGATCAAGAAAGGAATATTCTCAGTGTTGAACTTCCTACTTCCATCGAAAAACGTATTCCCTATGCATTGCTCGAGCAATGTTGGTAACAATGGAGATGCAGCTTTGTTTTTTGGTCTTTCAGGAACTGGAAAAACAACTTTGTCTTCTGATCCAAACCGAGCATTGATTGGAGATGACGAGCATGGATGGTCAGAAGATGGTGTTTATAATTTTGAAGGAGGATGCTATGCAAAGTGCATTGACTTAACAGAAGAAAAAGAGCCTGGAATATTCCAAGCGATTAGACCTCCAGCATTGCTAGAAAATATCATTTGTACAGGCGAAAACAATGAACCTGATTATACCAATGATTCAATCACACAAAATATTCGGGTTTCATATCCTTTGGATAGTATTGAAAACAGAATCAAAGAATCAAAAGCTGGACATCCAAAAAATATATTCTTTTTGACCTGCGATGCATTTGGTGTTTTACCTCCCATCAGCAGATTGAATAAAGATCAAGCGATGCGCCAATTTTTGCTTGGATATACCGCCAAAGTGGCTGGTACAGAAGCTGGCGTAAACGAACCAACTGCGACATTCTCTGCAGGGTTTGGAGCACCATTTTTACCGCTTCACCCAAATGAGTATGCGTCGATGTTGGGCGAAAAGATGAATTTGCATAAGACCAAAGTCTGGTTGGTAAATACTGGCTGGGTTGGTGGTAAATATGGAGTAGGAGAGAGAATAGCGCTCAAATATACACGGCAATTAATTAACTGCGCTTTAGACAATACCCTCGACTATGTTGACTATAGCGTTCTACCAGGATTCAATTTTGCATTTCCAGACTCATGCCCCGGTGTTCCGGATCATTTGTTGAATCCAAAAAATGCTTGGCAAGACGGAGCGGCTTACGATGAACAAGCCGCCAACCTCCTCAAACTTTTTAATAAACAAGAGGAAAAACTATTGGCTTTTGCTTAACCAAAAAAGCTAGGGAAGAATGACGAATCATTCTTCCCTTTTTTCTTTTTGCAGATCAGATCTTAATTTCAATATTAAAATTACACCACGGAATCTATCAAGGTGTATTTCTTTATAAATTCTTCCATCTCAGTAATCATTTCAGGAGACCCGATAACGATGGTTGACCGTTGGTGAATATCTTGCGGTTCCACATCCAGAATCTGCTGGAGCTTTGAATTGATCGCTCTTCCTCCTGCTTGCTCAACCACCATTGACATTGGAACACATTCATACAACAATCTCAATTTCCCTTGCGGATATTTTCTTGTATTCGGATAAAGAAAGATTCCTCCTTGGAAAAGCATACGATGTACGTCAGAGACCATGCTCCCTATGTAACGCAATCTTAAATTGAGGTCACAACAATAATCAATGTATCTTCTCATTTCTACATCAAATTTAAGATAGTAACCTTGGTTCACACTGTAGTAGTTTCCACGATCAGGAATCTTAATGTTTGGATGAGAAAGGCAAAACTCTCCAATTGACGGATCTAAAGTAAAGCCATTGATTCCGTTGCCCGTAGTGTACACCAGCATGGTAGAGGTTCCATATAAAACATAACCTGCGGCAATAATATCAGAACCTTTTTGCAAGAATGATTCCTTTGTGACTTCTGTTTCTTCGCCTCTAATCTTATAGATGCCGAAGATCGTACCCACTGAAACATTCACATCAATGTTAGATGAACCATCGAGGGGATCCATGACAACCAGATAGCCCGGTTTCTTGTCCTTTACCTTTGGTAAGTGAATGATCTGTTGATTCTCTTCAGAGACAATGGCTGCGCATTCACCACTATTGCTTAGACATTTTATGAATTTTTCATTCGCAAAGAGATCAAGCTTCTGCACTTGATCGCCAGAAGCATTGGATGATCCTTCAATGCCGAGGATATTTACAAGACCTGCCTTGTTAACTTCGCGGTTTACAATCTTGGCGGCAATTCCGATATCCCGCAAAACGGAGGTGAGTCTGCCAGTACTGTCAGACTGCAGTTTTTCATGATGAATGATGAATTCATCAAGAGTAGTAATTTTGTTCATTTTAGTTCATTTGGTAAATTAAAGGTACGGATACCATGTATATTAAACCATAATCATTGCCAAAAAGCTATATTTAAGCCACTGCAATTGCACGACATGGAAAGAGAAAACATTGAAAAGCACAAGACCAGACTAAAAGATCTCGACAATGATATTTTCAATAGCCCTGAAGAGCAATCTGATGTTGAAGCTAAGAAAGTATATTGTCCATCATGTTCTTCGCAGATTACTTCCAAGGATATCAATATTCATAATCTAATTGGAAAGTGTAATTCTTGCGATTCAATATTTCCCGTCAAGGCAGATTTTAACAACCCACAAATCCAACAAACAAAAACAAAGATTTCCCGACCGGCAGGTATTGATTTGTTCGCATTTCAAGACAGATTAGATGTAGCCATTTCAAATGTAGCCACTCCACTTGATTATATGATACTCGTTTTACTTCCGATCATATTCATTACAGTGATGGCTTTCATAAAAGCCAAATTGAGTATTCTGGCACCTGGAAAATCTATTGGGCTTTTGATTTTATACACCATGTTCAGGCTCATCACACGGACCAGACCCAACATCCTAATATCCGCTGACAAGGAAGAATTGGTTATAAGAAGATGGCCCGCATTTTTTGCATCTACAAAGTATTATGAAACTAGCAGCATTGATCAATTGTATGTCAAGAAGACCAAAGACATGCATACTTTCAATCTGCGCGCTCGGGTAAACACAGATTCTGGCCAAAAGGATGTGAGTCTGGTGAACTACATTCAGACAAAAACTTCCGCACGATATTTAGAACAAGAGATTGAGGCTTATCTCAGAATAAAAGATCAGCAAGTTCCTGAAGAAATAGAAGAATAATTTGTGCCTTAATATTCAGTTTATCTCCACCTGCATTCTTTAACATTGGGTTAATACAAGAATAATTCATTGGTAAACCTCCATTGCTGATTTTGGTCTAAGCTGCACTTACTTTTGCAATGTCTTTTTAGATAAAAATTGCAATAAAATGAAATCATCTTTAGCCCTACTTTTTACAGTTTTCTGCTGTAATTTTATTTACTCTCAAGGAATTATTTCAGGTACTCTATTAGATGAAAACACTGGTGAAGCATTGATGTTTGCCAATGTTTATGTCGAAGGAGATGAGCAACTCGGAGGTTCCACCGATATGGATGGGAAGTATACTTTCGACGCCCCAGAAGGTATGTATACCTTGGTTTTCAGTTACATTGGTTATCAAGATAAAACGGTGACTGATGTTGAAGTGAAGTCTGGTGAGGTAACTTATCTGGATGTTGTTCTTTCTGACAATGCGGTGCTGCTTGCAGAAGACGTTGTGATCACTGCCCGGAAGGTGCAAAATTCAGAAATAGCATTGATGGCTATTCGAAAAAATTCTGATGTTATTCAAGATAACTATAGCAGCGCTGAAATGCGAAAATTCAATATCAGCGATGCTGCAGGAGCATTGAAAAAAGTTACAGGAACCACCATCAGTAACGGTAAGTACGTATACGTTCGAGGACTGGGAGACAGATACTCACTTTCTCAACTAAATGGAATCGTGATTCCTAGCTCAGATCCATACAGAAACGGAGCACAGTTGGATCTCATACCAACCAACTTTCTTGATAATATCATTACTTCGAAAACATTCACACCAGACCAACCAGGAAACTTTACCGGTGGAAATGTAAATATTCAAACCAAAGATTTTCCTGAGACTTTTACGATGACCTTTTCCGCTTCAGCGGGTTATAATACACAAAACAACCTCATCAATAACTTTCTTGCAGAGCCAGATCTCGGAAATGACTATTGGGGATATGGGAAACAGAACAGGGAATTACCGTCTGTTTTACTTTCTGACAAAGTGGAAGATCTCGGTATCCTAAATCAATCATTGTCTCAAAAGCCAAGAGATGGAGAAGCAGGCAGTGGAGAGATCGCAAGCTTGATAGACCAATCCATCCGATCAATGAACAATGATTTTACTCCCGATCAAGTGGAGACCCCGTTGGATCATGGATTTGGAATTTCATTAGGAAACCAATTTGATCTCGGTGGTGACATGAAGTTGGGTCTCACTGCCAATGCAGCTTTCAAACAAGAATACAGACATCTTGATAGATTCCAAAAAGCAAATTGGCAATTAAGAGATATCAATTCCAATAGCCTACATAATCTTGGCGATTTTGAAGAAACAAACAGTACTCAAACACCAAGTTTAAATGGGATGCTTGGTCTTGCCTTGCGATTGGCCCCAGGACACACGATAAAATCAAATGTACTTTATTCGCATACAGCCGATAAGGTAGGAAGATCTGTTGAAGGAGAAAGACCGGATAACCTGATTGATCCATTGATGCTCATTGGAAGATCCATTTCATTCAGAGAAAGAGAAATGAGAAATCTTCAGTTCAGTGGTAAGCATGTTTTTACCGGACTTAATAATCTTGAGCTAGACTGGAATACTAGTTTTGCTCAGCTATCGTCAGATGAACCTGACACAAGATTTTTTGAATATCAATACAATACTGAAACAGAAGAATCCATCATACCTGCATCAAATATTCAGATTCCTTTCCATTTTTGGAGAGATCTCGATGATAAGCAGCAGGCATACAAACTCGACCTGACATACCCAGCCAATGATCGATTGAAGTTGAAAATGGGAGGTCTTTATACCAATAAGGATCGAACATTTTCTGAATACAGATATCAGACCCAAAGAGAAACTTGGTTCATTACACAAGGTCAGATCTTCGAATTTTATAACGCAGACGCTTTTGATGGCGACATTGACGCATACCTATCTGATAGTAATATCGGGGACATGGGGTCACTCCCTTCTGAGATTGCTGCACAGTTGCCAGAAACAGAAGAAGAAAGACAGGTGCTTGGTTTGAGAATGATCGATGTTACCGTTCCTCGAAACAGTTATGACGGGAGTGAAAGAATCGCTGCCGGATATATCATGGGAACTTACAAATTCTCAGATAAGTTAAAAGCAATTGGTGGTTTGAGATATGAAGACACAGATATCAATGTAGCCTCTAGAGATACTTTTCTGGATATTGACGAACGAGTAGGAGAGATCAAATCAGGAGATTTTCTTCCTTCAATGAACATTGTGTATTCTCCACGAGAGTCGATGAACATTAGAGCCAGTTTTACCAAGACATTGGCCAGACCAAATCTAAGAGAGATTGCTCCATTTACAGCATTCGATCCATTGATCAAAGAGACATATTTTGGAAATGCACAATTGGATAAAACGGATATCACCAATTATGATTTGAGATGGGAATGGTTTCCATCATCAGGTGAAGTGTTTGCCATCAGTGCATATTATAAAGATTTCCAAAATCCAATAACACTATTCTACAGAAAAGCACCTAACCCAGAAATACAATATACCAACGTACCGTCAGCAAATTTATTTGGGCTTGAATTTGAGGTCAAGAAAAATCTTGAGTTTATAAACTATGCATTGAGAAACGTAAAATTCAGCACAAATGTAGCATTGATTGAATCGAGTTCAGATGCCAGACAATCCATTGATTCTGATGTGGCTGAACGACCATTTGAAGGACAAGCACCCATCGTTGCCAATACAGCATTGATATATTCTGATGCTGAAAAAGGAATTGACGCTGTTCTGTCATGGAACATGATTGGAGACAGACTTAAAATCATTGGCCGTGAAGGCACCCCTGACATTTACGAAAGAGGAAGGAGTCAGTTGGATTTTTCTCTATCATATAAAATCGGAGATGTTGGAATCAGATTTTCTGCACAAAACCTACTAGACAGTCCCTTCATCCTTTCTTCTGAATTTAAAGGAAATGAATACACTTATGTTAGTTACAAAAGAGGGATCACCTACGGTCTAGGTCTAAACTATACACTGAGGTAAAGAAGCAATTTTTATCTTACCATGTAAGACTAAGCCCTGTCAATTCTTATTGATAGGGCTTTTTTCGTAGGTAATCCTCACAAAAAAATCTTTCCTAAACCTAAGCATTATTATCTGAATGTAAAAGGATTATTAAGCCAATATCATTCAAATATTAAGTAAAAACTGAAATTTTGTGTGCACCCCCAACTCAATTTATACCGATCCACCTATGTGGACAGGTGCTCTGTCACCATCTACTGGACTTTTTAGGCATGAAATGCCTTCAGAAAAATTTGTAATCTACCA
>JAHDDD010000165.1 GCA_020629535.1 Saprospiraceae bacterium | reverse complement strand
CATTAAGATGTTGTTGCCAAGGTCCACCATTTTTAGCGTCCCATTTGACATGATTTCTTTTTGTTGGATTTCTGGTAAATATGATTACATCATGGTGATTTGCCTTGAAGTATTTTTCAAGCGATTGTCCAAGAAACCCCGTTCCACCTGCGATAATAATTTTCATAAATAAAGACTTAAACCAATTAATGTTGCAACAAATCCTCTAAAGGCCAACCAGGATACAGTCATCCATAAACTGATTCCCAATAAACGACATCGTCGTATGTGTTCAAAAAGCATGATGCTAATGACACTGGCAAATATTCCTAGTTCTACCCAAATAGGATAACATAAAATGCTGCTAAGTAAGACAGGTGGAATCAAGAAAAGAGCACCGATCATTGACACTGTTGACATGTTGCCCAGGTACTCAAAGGTTTTTTCTCTGTCAATTATTTGAATTACCGATCCCTGCCAAAATATTTGAATAAAACAAATGGTCAACTCAATTACTATCAATGCAGGTAATCCAATCATTGCTCTAAAACCAACCAGGAAGTTTGATAGAATAAGCGCAGTAAATAAAGCAACAAATATCAGATAAGACCATCGCGCAAAAACATTCAAAGGTGGAGAACAATCCCTTTCATTGGCTTTAATGACAGTTGGGAATATTACCTTTCTATTGTATGAAATGAATGCGTAAAGCATCTTTAAACTAGCATAGATGATTCCAGACGAAAGAAATTTTCTCAAAGTCAAGTTTGGTACGGTAAGTTTAAGTAATGCATCTATTCCATACCAGTTTTGACCATTCTGTGTATCCACCAAAGCGATCTCTTTTTTTGCTTTTTCCATATTTACCATTGATGAAATTTCTTTTTTGACGGTTTGGTAAGGTGCGATTGTAGATGAGTCGACCAAACCAAGCTTGGTGAAACATCTTCCATATAAATTGCACATAGGACAATCTTGATCAATGAGCAGTTTATGATTTTTGATCATGGTAATGTATTAATTGTGTGGACAATAAGTACCTTTTGATTAGGCTTGATTTTTCTAAAAGTATTGTAGATTCTGTTGAAGTAAATGGCTATTGAAATCGGGAAGATGATGAATATCAAAGGTGAGATATACGTGAGCAAAGTTTCATTTTCTATTGTTTCATGCATTAGAATCCAAAATGCTATCAATGCCAAATTGGAGAAAGCCATTCCAAAATAATTTTTTAACCATGACTTTAATCCTGGATCATATTTTTTGTGGTTAACAAGTAAGATGAGTGCTTCCACCAATTGAGCCAAACCTATAAAGGGTAGCGTAAACATGAGTAGAAGAGATACTATTATTACTAACCAGAATACTAGAATTATAAATATTTCCATTGGTCTAGAATTTACATTGAATGTTTTTTAGAAATTACACCATGTCTACTCGCTTGTGCACTTTACAAAGCTTGATATGATAGATCATGATAAGGGTAGGGAACACTCCACAAATAAAACAGAAGTATATCAATGGTAATTCAATACCAAAAATTTGAAAATTTGAGACCGCATTAGAAATCAAATGAGGAAAGAACATAGGAAGAAACATCAAAGTCAAATTTGAAAAAGCCATCGCAAAGTAGTTTTTCAAATCGGTGGACATCTCAGGAGCAAATTGATCTTTGATTGTGAATTGCGATATGGCAATACACAACTGACCAAATCCTATGAAGGGAAGACACAAGAGGTAGATAAACAAAAACACACCAGCAACCGAGGCCAAGCCATTTAATATTTCCATAATTTGATATATTTTAAAGTTTTAGAAAAAATTGAAAGTTTGTTCGAAAAAAATTAGCCCATCAGCTTCATCATTCTTTTAAAGAACACATTTTCATTTAGTTTATTAACCATATCAGACAACTTAACCAATTGATTGGTAAATGCTTCTAAGTCTTTTATCAATTGATTGAAATGCGCAACTTCCTCTTTATTCCCTTCTATTTTTGTTTCTTTCATCTTGGAAAGCATGTCCAAAACCGGTCCTAATTCGCGTCTCTTTCTTTCTTCGACAATGTTTTTAGCCATGTCCCAAATGCCATATTTTGCTTGGAAGAATTCCTTCCTCTCTCCCAACTTGTTCATCTTAGCAATGAGATTCCAGTTGATCAATTCTCTTAAATTGATATTGACATTACCTCGTGACAGCTTGATTTTTTCCATTACATCCTCCGTACTCATTGGCTCTGGAGAACTCAAAAGAAGCGCATGTATCTGTGCCATTGACCGTGGAATTCCCCAAGCGCTTCCGATAGAGCCCCATGTTTGAATAAATTCCATTTGTGCTTCTTCAAGTTTCATATTTCAAATTTAGATTAAATTTTCGAAACTTTCAATAATTATTGAAAGTTTATGTTGATGATTCATAATCATTGCCAAATTGTTCAAATACTTTCATTGCCAATTATTTACCTTTGCCGCAAACTTCTAATCAATGTATGTACGTCGGAATATCCACTGGGCCATCATATTCAAATTCGCTTGGCTTAACGTTTTAATTTTCACCATTTGGGCTAGTGTAGTTGTATTTGGATACCATTATTTTGATCATGCAGGGAAAGATATATCCATTCCTTTTCTTCCGTTGAGTACAATTGGTATTGCTGTGGCATTCTACATAGGCTTCAAAAACAATGCTTCATATGACAGATTCTGGGAAGCCAGAAAAATCTGGGGAGGCATAGTTAATTATAGCCGTACGTGGGGAAACCACGTAAAGTCATTTATAACCGATTATAAAAATCAGGGACCTGATGGAGCTGCAATTAATACAATACATCAAAAATTGATCTATCGTCATATCGCTTGGTTGAATGGTCTACGTCATCGACTCCGACAACCGAGTGCATTCAGTCTAAAGTATGCAAAATCCGTAAGTGCATTTAAAGCTGGCAGCGCAGAACGAAAGCACTGGGACGAAGAAGTCGGAAGCTATCTTGACAAGGACGAATATGCCAACCTAATTGAAAGAAAAAATACTCCGACACAATTGATTCGTCAGCAAGGTGAAGACTTGAAAGATCTTCACAAGCGTGGATTGGTAGATGATTTTCGTCATATGGAGATGATGAGAATTCTCGAAGAGTTTTATAATCTTCAAGGAAAATGCGAGCGTATCAAAAACACTCCATTCCCTAGACAGTACGCTTACTTCTCAAAAGTATTTACACTCATCTTCATCTTCCTCTTACCATTTGGTATGGTTGGTGAATTTGCCAAAATGGGTCATGACATGATTTGGTTGACAGTACCATTTTGTGTACTTATTGCCTGGATATTTTCGACCATGGAAATAGTTGGGGACAACAGTGAAGATCCTTTTGAAAACTTCATCAATGATGTTCCAATGACAGCTCTTTGCAGAACCATTGAAATAGTTCTTAGAGAAATGTTGGGTGAAACTGATCTTCCGGACAAGATCAAACCTGTCAATGACATTTTATACTAATTCGAATCAATTTCAAGTTGATTTGATAAACGTGTAAAAAATGCTAAAGACGGTTCTTTGCGTTTGCTGTTTTATGTTTTTTAATCTTGTGTTGAATGCACAGGAAGTAGGAATAAACACAGGCTTAAATTATACCTTAATCAAAAAGCCAGCAGATCCCTATTACGCAAGTGTACCACCTTCCTCAGAAAAAGAGACCGGACGATTTGGTATCCAGTTTGGATTTTTTGGAAAATTTGATTTTTCAAAATTATTCGCTGCAAAGCTTTCGATAGGATTCCAACGTTCTAGACTAAACAAAATAGCTACTGGTTATTGGAATTATGGTAGCTACATTCCCCACTCATCGAATTTAGACTTCACTGAATCAAAGGCATCGACTTTGATTTATCCTTTAGGTATAAAATTTTTGAAAAGTAGGTTCACATTTTATGTTGGAGCTGAAATGGGTTTGATTTTGAATGTAAATAGTCAAGGTGAAAGGACCAATCTAATCTCTACACCCATTACAAATGAGCTAGGTGCGACTGAAAATGAATACAGTACAGAATTGATCAATGTCGATGAAAACACAGGATATGATAAGGATGCATTTCTCATTCCAAGTATTGGTCTTGACTTCAATTTACCCATCAAAAACAATATGAGATTTGGGATAGGACTAAATTATACACATGTCGAAGTCAGTCCAAATGCAGACGCTTTGCAATGTAATTTTATGCTGTCAAAAAGTTTCCAAAAAAATGCAGTTTTGGAATAATATTGAACATTATAAGCCCAAATAGAAGTTTTTCATCTTATTTTTTTCAAATTTTGTTTACCTCCCCATCTTACTTTCCATACCCTTATGAAGGCCGGAATGAAAACTATTAGAATTAATTAAAGGCCATTAAAGGAACCCAATAGAATGTAAAACGACAGTCATAGCGCATTTCGATGTTACTAATTCTTTAACCAAATCTTATATTAGTTATGGAAAATAGAGTAATGGAACCAAGATTAAAGGAAATTCGAAGTGATCTTCTGTCAGGTGAGAATGATTTTCTTGCAAAGGTATACGGCAATTGCGCCACCTACTGCAAAGGCTACCTAGTGACGAAAAAGAAATGTAACTCCCAACTGGCCGAAGACATTTTTAATGAATCAATATTGATTTTGAGAAAAAATATTATTGAAGAGAAAGTGATCGAACTGAGTAGTCTCAGAGGTTATCTGGTTGGAATTTGTTCCAATGTGCATAATCAATTGCTCAGTAAGGCAAGAAGAGATGAAGACAAACAAGAACAAGTTAAACTACACCTCTATGAAATGAACCTTGGATTGGAAGAAGATCAAATTCATCAATTGGAAATCATGGCAGACATAAGCGCCAACTCACTCCATGCAATTGATGAAAAATGTCAAAAGATTTTAAAGCACTTTTATTTTGACGGTTTGACCATGTCTGAAATCGCAGATACTATGGGATTTGCAAGCCAGAATGTTGCCAAAACGATGAAGTCAAGATGCTACAAAAAATTAATGATTGAAGCCAAACGTCTAATTAATAAATATAACAATGGATAAAGACGACAGAAAACTAAAACTCATTGAGAAATTTCTCGACGGAAACCTGAGTCCAGATCAGCAAGTTGAATTTGATCAAATGCTGAATGAAAAATCATTCAGGCAAGAAGTAATGTTGCATGCCAAAGTACTTGATCAAAACAATGCCATGCGAAAGAAGGCTTTGCTCAAAGATATCAAGCAAAAAGCAAGTGGGTATTCTACGGTCCATGAAGTCGAAGAAGTGTATGATAAGAAAAGCAATGGAGATGAAATGACGAGCAGATCACTCACTGAAAGAAGACCTGCTTATGCTACGATGGGCAAATGGGCTGCATTAATTCTTCTTTTGGTCATGATGTTGGTCACGTATTTTGATGATGTGGGTGGTATAGATCACAATGAATTATACACAGAGTATTATTCTTCAATGCCTTTAGATTCACAAGTAAGAAGCGATGAATCAACTGCCGAAATTTCTCCTGGACAGCAAGCGTACCTAAACAAGCAATATCTGCAGGTTCTCGCCGAGTTTGAAAACTCAGAAGCATTGACAGAGCAGGATATACTATTGAAATCAATAGCCTTCATGGAGACCGGAGATTTCAACGCAGCATACAGTGAAATAAGCACTATTCTGAATTCAACGGATGACAATATACGTTTCAATGCAAATTGGTACAGTGCCTTGGCAGCATTGAAAGTAAATAAAGTAGATGAAGCTAAAAGAAAACTTGAGACTATAGCATTGGATCCAAGCAATTTGTTTTACTCAAAAGCAAATTCACTACTTGAAAAATTAAATTAATCTTTCTTGAAAACCCAAAACTGCATCAGAAGATAATTCCATGCAAATGCGACGATGGCATCAGTAATCAATCTTGATATCTTATAGTCTACACCCACGAATTCTGTGAAGAAGTATGTTCCTGCAGACTTCCAAAAAATACTCCCTAATACAACCAAAATAAATTTTGATGCCTGGCCAATAAACGGTTCGGAACTTGCATCAAATGCCCAGTAACGGTTGATGGTATAGTTTATGACAGCACCAATGATTCCACCTGCGACAATCGCATACACGTAATGTACGCCAAAAACTTCCACAAGAAATATCATGAACAGATAATCCACGATGCCTCCTACAAAAGCAGATACTTGGCTTTTTGTAAACGTCTTTAAATATTTGGTGATCATGAGGTAGTCGAGCCGGATTTTATCGCAATGTCTTTCTCGTCGCCCAATTGCACAACTTTTCTGATTTCCAACAGATATAATATTATCAACACAGGACAGACCAACAGCGCAAAGTAATAAACTACTTGATCCATAAACATTTCAATTCCAAGGACCATTATTAACAAAACCCTTATCTCAGTGGGGCCAACCAATCCTGCATCAATAGAATATTTGTCTGTGATTTTATATCTGATCAAACTGGCTATCATGGTCCCTCCATATCCAATCACGAAAAGAAAAGCGAGAATTTTATGCTGCTCCAAATAACAATAAAACCCAAGACCGATTAAGGACAATGCAATCCAATCCACATTGATATCGAGCGCCCATCCATACCACTTTCGTGGAATGTTTCTGAAGTAAGCGAGCCGGCCATCCAATGAATCACCAAACCAATTGACCAAAAAGCCGAAAATTCCAAGTAAAAGCCATTGCTTGTTTTCAATGCCTAGTGATAGTGAGGCAAAAATCATGGCAGCACCCAAAAGACCAATGGCGGTCAGAATATTTGGGGTGATCCACCGGGGCATTATTCCACACAAAAAAGTGATGAGTTTAAATTCAATATCCTTAAGAATATTGGTCCTCTTTCTTTCAGATGAGATACTTCCTTTTCGTTTGGTTTGTTCCAAGCTTTTTTATTTGGGCAAATGTGTTTAAATGTTTTCTATTTCAAAAACTTCTTGACATTATACCAATCTTTTTCTATCGTGGCACCTCTTTTTTCATAAAATCGAATGGCGTGTACATTCCAGTCCAGAACCTGCCATTTTACCATTGTGCAATTTCGTTCATCTGCTTCTTGAAGAAATCGCTCATAGATTTTGGAGCCTACACCGCTTCCGCGGAATTGTTCTTTGACAACAAAATCTTCTAGATATAGCATTTTACCTCTCCAGGTACTAAATGTATCATAGAAAATAGCCATACCAATCAGTTCTCCTTCTGCGTCAGCTACAATTGTATCAATAAGCTTGGAGTCCCATGCTTTATGGTAATCTTCAACAGATGATTTGACGGCTTCTGGGGCTTTTTCATATAATGCTAGCTCTTTTACCAAGCCATAAACGGCAGATAGATCATCTCTTGTTCCTTTTCTGATAATGATATCCATATCCTATCGGAATTTAAATTTGAATTTCACGATTTCGAGCTTATATAGTTACTTATTTCGACCAATATTGAACTATTATTTTCCAACAGCTCTCATCATAAGTAAAATACTTAGTAAAAAGCCAATTATACTACACTTCCCTTGATATTACCGAAAATAGTCTTATTTTTGCGGTCTCATTTTGAGAAGGTAATATAATTAATATATATAACGAATATGCCTACTATTAATCAACTGATAAGAAAGGGAAGGAAAAAGATTGTTTCAAAGAGTAAGTCCAGAGCATTGGAAGGTTCACCTCAGAAAAGAGGTGTTTGTACAAGAGTTTACACAACGACTCCAAAGAAACCAAACTCTGCTTTGAGAAAAGTAGCCAAAGTGAGATTGACCAATGGAATTGAAGTGATTGCATACATCCCTGGTGAAGGACACAATCTTCAGGAACACTCAATCGTGTTGCTGAGAGGTGGAAGAGTGAAAGATTTACCTGGTGTAAGATATACTATTGTAAGAGGAGCTTTGGATACAGCAGGTGTGGAAGGCAGACTTCAATCTAGATCACAATACGGTACCAAGAGACCGAAAAAATAAATACTTTTTAAAGAGCAAATAAGATGCGTAAAAGAAAACCCAAGAAGAGGATAATCAAACCTGATCCAAGATTCGGGGACCCAATGGTGACTCAGTTTGTAAATAATATGATGTGGGCAGGAAAGAAAACCACTTCCTTCAACATCTTTTATGATGCAATGGACAAAATCCAGGAGAAAACGGGAGAGAATCCTCATGATATCTGGAGAGATGCATTGAAAAACGCAATGCCTCAGGTAGAAGTGAGAAGTAAGAGAATTGGTGGTGCAACATTCCAGATCCCTACTGAAATCAGAGCCAATAGAAAGACTTCTATCGGAATGAAATGGTTGATCAAATACTCAAGATTAAGAAGTGGAAAGGGAATGGCCGAAAAACTTGCCGCCGAATTGATCGCCGCAAGCAAAGGTGAAGGAGCATCAGTTAAGAAAAAAGAAGACACCCATAGAATGGCAGAAGCCAACAGAGCTTTTGCACATTTTAGAGCTTAATAAAACACATTAAACATTAAAAAATCGCCTAAGACTTTAAATCATGTCAAGAGATTTAACTTATTACAGGAATATCGGTATTGCAGCTCACATTGATGCTGGAAAAACTACAACGACTGAAAGAGTTTTGTACTATACCGGGTTGAGTCACAAAATTGGTGAAGTACACGATGGTGCAGCCACCATGGACTGGATGGAGCAAGAGCAGGAGAGAGGTATCACGATTACTTCAGCTGCAACCAAAACTTCATGGAATTGGAAAGACCAAAAGTACGATGTAAACATCATCGATACTCCAGGACACGTTGACTTTACCGTAGAGGTAAACAGATCATTAAGAGTTTTGGACGGTCTTGTTTTCTTGTTTTGCGCAGTATCTGGGGTTGAGCCACAGTCTGAAACAAACTGGAGATTGGCTGACCAATACAAAGTGCCTAGAATTGGTTTTGTAAATAAGATGGATAGATCTGGTGCTGATTTTCTAAACGTTGTAAATGATGTTAAAGAAAAATTAGGGTCATTGGCAATTCCTCTTCAAATTCCAATTGGAGCTGAAGAGAGATTTAAAGGAGTGGT
>JAHDDD010000164.1 GCA_020629535.1 Saprospiraceae bacterium | reverse complement strand
CCCCCCCCCCATAAAAACCATAAAAGGGCATAAAGGCATAAAAGGGTATGACAAGGAGGGGGACATAAAAGGGGTACCATAAAAGGGCATAAAGGCATAAAAGGGTATGACAAGGAGGGGACATAAAAGAGGGAACCATAAAAGGGCATGAAGGCATAAAAGGGTACGGGTAATAAAAGATGTAGGAAAGAAATATATATCCCTAATAGCAAAACAATGATGCAGAAATATGACGTTGAACTAATAAATTAGTTGCTAAACTAATTTATTAGTTATATATTGAGATTGTATTTGAAAAAAGAACCAATCATTTATTCAATTACAAAATTTTAACGCACTTATTATGCAAACAAATTATCAATTGACCCTCATTTCGAGGAAATTAATTCTGTTGACGATTACATTCTTTTCTCTTTTTGCAATCACCACATTTGGCCAGTCAGAAATTATTGAACTTCATTCCTTTGATCATGTCATTGTCAGTCCTAATATCGAAGTCATATTTAAAAAAGGGACGAAAGAATCTGTATCAATCGAGTCAATCAGTGTGCCAGAGGAAAAGTTTAATGTAGAACTCAAAAATGACAAATTGCACTTGTTTTTAGAAGGAGCCAAAATTACGTCTCCTACCAGAAAAGAATTTGTAAACGGATATGAAATGCAAAATCCTATTTATCAAGGACCAGTAGTCAAAGTGATTGTGACTTATAATGATGTCCATACTTTTGACTTAAGAGGAGAAGAAAAATTTGTATTCGAAGACAAATTGGAAGCTGTTGATCTTCGTTTGAAAATCTATGGTGAAGCTGAAGTTTACATGAACTATGTAGACATTCAAAATTTGAATACTTCTATTTATGGAGAAAACTATTTTGTAGTGAAGGAAGGAAGTATTGAATCCATGAAATTGAAAGTATATGGCGAAAGTGAAGTCAACACTATGGAAGTAGAAAGCTCAGAAACCAAATTGACCGTGTATGGTGAAAGTCAATTTTTCTTTAATGTCTCTAATAAAATTAAAGTTACCTCTTACGGCGAATCTACCATTGAATATGCAGGAAGCGCATCTCTAAACAAAGGAGTGATCGTTGGAGATACTGACATCTCACAAGTAGGTATTTAAGATGAAAAGAAAAAGAAGTGGAAAGTTTTCCACTTCTTTTTCTTCCTGATTCGTGCAAAACAAAATCAACCTACCATTCTAACTACTCAGTTCTATTCTCTTCAATAACAGCTATTTGAAAAATTCTTCATTCTTTTTATCATTAAACTAGCATTTGTGGTCCATCTACCCTTACATTTGGGTGAGGTAGAAATAATCGTTCATTAGAATGAATTGAATTTTTACATTTTAACCTCAAAAATTAATCATGACAACTTTCCATTTCAAGCTCATTACGTGATGAGCATATTCTTCAAATAACTTATTGGCTTAACATTGATCAAATTTGATTTGTGCTTGAATTTCAATAATTGAAATCCGCAAAATCTCTCTGTTCAAATTTGTCGATTTAATCAATTCTCTTTTCTCCGTAAATACACTGATTTCGATTAGAATGATTCTGTCTACAAGATAGGATTCAAACCATGCTTGCTTTTGTAATAAGGAGTGAAGGAGCTTAAGGTCCAGCCATCCATTTCATAAGAGTATCTGAAACAAAGTTTCAAACATTCTTTTGTTTTGGTAACAAAATGTAGAGAAACATTTATTACAAGTAACAGAAACAATTATTTATTAAATCATATAAAAACTTCTATTCATGAAAAATGTAAGTTTACTTCTGGCCGCATTATTTTTATTGGTCAGTTCCAAAATTTATTCTCAATCAGATTCTCAGTTATACACTGTCAGAACAATAACAGTGGAGCCAGCTAAGGCAATGACTTTTGAAAAGTGCCTGAAAAAAGCAAATGAAACTTTCAAAGAAGCGGATGTGAATGGGATTGTCTACTACACAAGTTCAAATACGAATTATGAATATTATGTAGCCGTCCCAATCGACAATATGGCTGAATTAGACAAACGCTTTTGGACTGAGGCCATTTCAAAAATGGGTGAAGAAAAATTTGAAGATACTTTCGACCCGGTCACTGAAAATATACTAGAAACTGAAGTCGAGATCTATAGAAACCGTTTGGATTGGGATTATGAACACCCAAGTCTAAAAGATCAAAAATTGACCTACAGAAAATGGACAACATACCAATTTAAACAAGGTACCAAAGAACAAGTCGAAGAATTGATGAAAGAATGGCTGACCTTGTTTAAAGAAAAAGACATTGTTCGAAGACAATCATTCTATGTCGGCCTAATCGGACCAAAATATGGAACCATGGTGAGTGTCCTTTCAGCCAAAGACAGAACAACTTTTTCAAAAAATGAAGCTGAATTTTGGGACAAAGTAGGTGAAGAAGGTGAGGCACTTTGGGATAAAACCAAAGAATTGGTGGTTAAAATTGAATCAAAAGAAGGCCGATTCAGAGAGGAATTATCACTGATGCCTAGCCCTGTTGAAGAAACAATTACCGCTGAAAATAAATAAGATTGAATCATCACTCAAGATTAGATATTTCCTAAATTTCAAGCACGAACTTAATCCAATGGTTCGTGCTTTTTTATTTCGCATACAAGCTACCCGTAGGTGATTCCTCAACTTTGATTTTCCATTTCTCTTAGCAATACATTTTATAAACTCGACAGTTGGCAGAAATTCCTTAACTTTTCGACATGAAAGAAAAAAGGAATCTGCTCATGTGCATGGCACTTGCAACCACCATTGGTTGGGTGGCAGGATTTCTGCGATTGCCGTCTTTTGAAAACAACCATAGCTTCTTACTTGGATTTTCGTCTGCCATCGCTTTTGTATTTCTAGTTTTGATTTTGAGAAAAATCTGGAATAAAAATAAAGACCTAATACAATCACTCCATAACCAATCAGATACTTCATTGCAGGTCAAAAATTATCAATTTGTTTGGACCATTCTAACTGTACTCATTCTATCAGCTTGTGCATTGAATTTATTCTTTATCCACAAACATAGAGAATATTCAAAAGACCAAGTCATTCAACAAAATCAAAAAATCTTGGAGCAATCTCAATTGATTGAGTCTACAAGAAAAAGCAACTTGCTCGTGTTGATGAATAACTTGTATGATAAAATTGACAAAGAGCTTGATCAAGATCCGAAAAGAAAGTTAAGCGAAAAAACGATGGCTAGAATTGAAGCATTGAATCATTCTTTTCAACCATATGCAATATTTGAACAAGACAGTTTATCGGAAAAAAGCTGGAGTCCAGAAAGAGGTCAATTATTATTGACACTTGCCTCAATGAATATGGACACCAGTTCATTCAACCAAATAAAAAGAAGAATTTCATTTGCTGGTGCAGATTTGAGAAAAGCAGATTTGAGCGAAATGAATTTAAGTGGTATCGACCTCAAGAAGGCAAATTTTAAAGAAGCCACTTTGCATTCCACCAATTTGAGCAATGCTGAAGTAAGTGATGCAAATTTCTTTGGTGCAAACTTGATAGAAGCCAAATTAGAGAATAGCATTTTACACAGAGTCAATTTTAGCTGGGCGAATTTGAACAATGCAAATCTTAGTAAATCAAACCTCAATGGAGTCACGTTAGATGATGCACAATTGAGAAATACCAATCTGCAGCAGATTAAAATGATTTGGGCAAAATCAAACAATGCCATGTACAACAATGCTGACCTGACTGGATCAGATCTCTCTGGAACAGAACTAAAAAATGCGAATTTGGGCAATGCCAATTTTAGCAACACCATATTGAAATGGGTCGACCTTGGCGATGCCATTTTAGACAGTACCAATTTTACACAAGTAGATTTATCAAAGGCCACCGTCTTTGACAAAAAGTGGATGGAGAAACTAAAAGAATGGAACGTGAAAGGAGCTGATAAGATTGAGAAAAGCTATCAAATAGAAAACGGCATACCGGGAAAAAACAATTTCAGGATCATGAAATTAAAAGACAAAAATTCAGACACAAATTAATGCACTTTGACATCTCCGTTCATTGCTCTATTTATCTTCTTCGCAAAGTTTTCTACTATCAAATCCGATTCTTTAAAAGGTCTAAATCCAATTCTAAAAACATAACTATAGTAACTTTGAATATCATTTAGAAAAGCCGCCAATAATTCTGGAGTCCAATTTGTGCGTGATGTGATTTGATACTTCTGCTTAAGATGCTTTCCCAATTGTTGTCCCCATTTGTTGTTAATCATATCAACATAATTATCTACCACTCCATTCTTAATATCTTCAATTTGTTCTTTCGTGAAGTCGCCAGAAACCAGTTCAGGCATGTTGGTGCGTTCGTGGGTATCAGCTATGAAGTCGGCGAACTTTTCAGAAAAAAGTACGACCATAAATGCTTGAGATGTAATGTGATTGAAAGTGTTGATGAAACCCTTTTCTGACAGATCTTCTTTGGAAATTTTGACAAGATCTTCTGTATAAATATTGCTTTTCATCCTTTGGGCAAGATCAAAGAAAGCTACATCTTCCCATCCGAAAACATTGTGTCGCTTTCTTGCCAATATGTAAGTGATCATCACATCATTTCTATAGGAAACGAAATATGGTGACTGGATACCCAACATTAGCTTGTCCCAAAAACCGCCTCCCCTAGCCTTCAAAATATCGGGCTCAGCTATACCATTTTTCAATGTGCTAATAACTTTTCCCTCATTGACCGTATGCGTTAAAATTATTTTGGATGATTGTTGTTTAACTTTTACTTCTTTCTTAAACTCTTCTAGTGATGAAAATCGGGTTGTTAGCAATCCTCCTTTGGGGAATTTCGTATATTCATCAGAAATCACATCCCTTTCCACAGATGTTTGACAACTGGAAATAATCATCACCGCTAATATGATTAATAGTCTATTCATTACTCACTACTACTCTGTTAAGTAAATTTTTACAAAGTATCATACTTTTTCCTAGATGAAAAAGTATGCAAAAAATCATCCCGATTTAAAAGCGATGCTCATTGCCAGCTCCCGCACCTAATTTATCCCGATGTATCGGGACCAAATCGGGAAGGCTATGCTTCTTTTGATTTTTCTTCAAATTGAGGCTATGCTTTTACTAATTTATCTAATCCAGAATTAAACTTTTCGAGCTCAATATTTATAATTATTTACTAGACAAAGTACTACACATTAAAATTACTCAATCCTATCCACCCTTTCTTGATTTTCAATCTTCTCATCCCTTGTCTTGTACAATATGATCTGTTTTGCTTTCACATCACCTTCTATTTTCAGTGTTTCTATATCAATGTTCTTGACATCGTCGAAAACAAAAGCAGGTCTGTAATCTGAAGATTTGATTGAAAGCTTTACGTCTTTAAAAGTGATTCCTTCGGCGTGTCTAACATAGAATCCCCAAGCAGGCAGTTCGCCAAACATTGAAAATTCAGGATATTTATCTTCTTCTTCAGGAATATCATCCAATCGAGAAAGGGGCGCATAGGCCAAACCCTTATTTCCTCTTCCGGGATAAATGATTTCAATATTTTCCAATCTTACATTTTCTACCGGATGCCCAGGTATGCCTGTTATCGAAGAAGGAAATGTATTATGAAAAAACGGCAACTCCGGTCCACGTATGTCGTATGCGTAGTCGGGTCTTTCGAATGCAATTTCTACCTTGAGATTTTTAATGAGAATATTTTTGAGCGTGCCTGCGCCTTCAGTCTTCTTTCTTTTTCTATTTCCTAACCTGATAAAAACAGCATTGCCTGTATTGACTGCATGGATATCATTAACGACAATATTTTCAAGAAAACCACCATCTACAGATTCAATGGCGATGGCTGATCGGAAAGTATCGTACACTTTTATTTTTTCAATGGTCACGTTCTTAAATCCACCTCTAGACATAGTACCGAATTTAACCGCACTTGCACTAGAACGAACCTTACAATTCGCAATGTAAATGCTATCACAAAAGTGATCATAAGAATGCGATTTCAAACAAATACCATCATCTGCTGAATCAATATCACAATTGGTGACACGTACATTTTTGCAATCGGATATGTCCATACCGTCATTGTTCCAATATGCGTCACTTACCACACGTACACTATCGATCACCAACCCATCGCAACGGTCATATGTTTGCACCCAGCAAGCGGCATCCTTCAACAACACATTTTTAACAATAACATTTTTGCAATCTCCGAACTCAACAAGTTGTGGACGCAATCGTTCTTTCGGTCTCATCTCCACAAAATTGTAATCGACACTATCAACTTTACCTGCATAAAATAAACTGTCAATGTGCAATGACAATTTACGTCCTTGACCATTGATTTCTCCATGACCTGTCAGTGAAACATTTTGCTGACCATTCGCCAAAACCAATGCCTTCCACCAACGAAATTTCTTGTAATGGACCGGATTTGTAGTTCCCAAGATGACAGCATTTTTCGTCACATGAAATTCAACATTTGACTTTAAAATAATAGAACCTGTTACAAATCGACCTTCTGGCACGACTACTCGACCTCCTCCATCTTTGTGCGCTTGATCAATAGCAGCTTGAATGTGTATTGTATTCAATGTTACTCCATCTCCGATTGCACCAAAATCGATGATGTTATAATCATTTATTGAATCTCGAACTTCAAGCACATGCACATTCCCGTTGGTTGTATGCGATATATCTGGTTGATGATTAATTTTTGCACAAGCAGATTGTAAGCAAACAAAGGCAAACAAACAAATCCAAATACTACATTGTACTTTCACCATTTTCGACTATTGTAAATATAGTTTCACTAAAAATGCATTCTCTGCTCTTCCCTAGGACGTATGACTGGATCCTTCGGAACAAAGTTAATATCAACATAATCCAATTCTCCTGTAGGAGAAATTTTAAGCATCAATGATTGATAAGGCTTGAACTCAAATTTTTGCTGAATTGTTTTTCCATTTACATGAATGCTCAAATCCATAAACTGAGATTGATCCATAAACGATTGACCGGAATAAATAGGATATTTCAAATCCTTTGACAATGGCTGAGCTAAAAACAAAAGATGAGTCCCGTCTTGCTCTACTCTGCACCAATACTCAGGTAAATTCTCACCATCTACAAGAGGTGGATGTGCAACCAGTTTATCGAACTCATTAGATACTTTTTCTAAAGAAGAAAGTTCCTTGAGCATTTTTAAATATTCATCCGACTTTGCTTTTCCTGGCTGAGCAGGATTACTTTTTAAGCATACAGTCAAACCGTTCTTTGCAAATTTCAAAACATGTCGCAAAGCACGAATATCCATATATTTTACATCGATGTACAAGTTTGAGAATGATGCATCTCCAACCTTCAATTTTCCATTATGAACATTGGCCTGCTCTAAAAAATGCCTATTGATCCATAACGGATGATAGCCTTCTGTTTCCTTTGGTGGAAAAATATAACGCAATTCATATTCTCCCCAAACCCATACGCGGCGCTTCTCCTCTGGCAAAGCTCCTTTCATTACGGCATCTTCGAATGGCACATACACGGCTACGTCAGAATAGGTTTTACCCTTAAGTAAATTTTCAGAAACTTTTTCCATATAGGAATTAAAGGCAGGGAGTTCTGGCGTCAGACTACCTCCTGGACCAAAGTAGGTAGTAGCAAAAAATTCAATGCTATCAGAACCGATGGGATTATAAGGCATACCGTGATAAAAATGATGATTGACGCCTTGAGCAAACATGGCGTCAGCAACCATCTTGAGATCAGCGGTTTGTTCTTCTCGCAGATAGGTGGAAGGAAATCCATACATACAGGTAAATGTCTCACTTGAAACCATTGGCTTCGAAGCAAGACAAGCAGATGAACTCACCACCCTTGAATAGTTCGGATTGTTCAACATCGCTTCGGTTTCGGGAATATCCACCAAGGAATACGTCGTCATTACATCTGTCGGTGCAGCTAGACATTGTACACGAGACCAAGCTCCAAGCTCCTGACATTTCTCAGCGTAGGGTTTATAAAATCCTTCAGTCACATATTCATCCAAATGCAACATATAATCATACCTCACATCAGGAAATGAATCTATTCCTTCTTCCATGTAAGGGATGATATCGTAGCCAAATTCCTCTTTAAAAGTCTTATCAAATCCGTCCGTCCAAATCTTGTATTTATCATTGAGTTTTATTTCCCAAGAGTCTGTAAACAAGGCAGATTTCGACCCAATGTTGATGGCATCTTTCAAGGCATTTGTAACGGGTTCTGCGAATTTCTCGAATGCTTGACGATCGAGATGATTGATCACCAATTGTGTGTCCGGCCAGGTCCAAGCAAAAGTGAGTGTTTGTCGAAACGAAGTGTCTCCATATACTTTTGTTGTATGTTCTTTGTCAATGTTGCTTCCAGCGACAGGCCATGCACTACCGAATGTAAAATCACATACCAGACCTAAGGAGTCAGCATATGATTTCGTATAATTTACAATCTCTGACCATTCCGGACTCAACCATTTTTGTGCAGTCGTATCTTTTGGATAAAATCGATTGTACTTCCTTTCATACATTTTCTTATACCTATATAAAGGATAAACCCAGGCAATTTCAACGCCTCCAAAATTATTTTCTTTGACCCAATCCAATTGATACTTTACATCGTGTTTCTTAATTTCTGTAGCAAACCACCACCATCGTGTACAAGGTTTCGAAGTTGGATAAAAAGGATTAGCGCCTTCATCATTGACAGTCAATGGTGTCTCATTGCAAGCGCCGAGAATTAATAAAATGACTATACCAAAGATGAGAAAAGAAATAATGGATTTCATCTTTTAAAAGTAATGATAATTTGAATTTAAATAGGTCATTTTCGAATAATCCAATTTTTAAAATAAATACGTTAAAGTAACGCACATCACATACATAGTACCGTAAGTAAATTAAAGGCGCATAGGTGTTTTGTTACCATCGTTGGATTTGCAAAATCAATATAGAATATGTAATTTGGGTAATGTGCAAATAAAA
>JAHDDD010000163.1 GCA_020629535.1 Saprospiraceae bacterium | reverse complement strand
GATTTGGTCCCGATACATCGGGATAAATTAGGTGTGGGAGCCAGCCATGGAGGGCAGCTTTAAATCGGGATGACCTGTACTGAGCGAAGTCGAAGTATTTTTTGGATTCGGTTACTTCGACAATGGCTCAGCACATGTTCCATCTGGGAAAAAGGAATAGAATTATAAATTTAATCGATAAGTATTACTCTTTAATTCTTTCATGACTGTTGGCATCAAAATTTTTCTTTGTAAACCCTAGCGTCACTTGGTCTTTAAAAGTATTTGGAAAAGCTTCCACACCGGGAAAGCCTAATTTTATGTCGCGTCCTGTATGCGGTATGTATGCAGTACCAAAAAGATAGTCCCAAATTGCAAGGGTGAGACCGAAATTGATTCCGTATCTTCTCTCTTCAGGCAGTTCGTACGAGTGATGCCAAATGTGCATCTCAGGACTGTTAAATAAATATTTCATCACAGGGCCTAGTAAAATAATTCCTACCAGCAAGGACCCAATGATTAATAGTATAGATGTCATCGTACTTGATTCAATGAAAAGATTAAAGTCTAGAAGATTTTGACTGATGATGATGCCAATAAGTAATCCAATAATACCACCGGTAATGCGTTTGTCGATCGAAATATTGGAATGGTTGTAATGGCCCCAGGCTAAAGTGAAAATATGGATTATAAAGAAGTCATAAAGTCCAATTCCTAACAATGCGAGTGGAATGTATTCAAGTGTTCGGTACACCACATTCTCCATCCAATGATATCGAAGATGTGCGGCGAAACCCATCTCTTCAACTGAATGATGAACTTGATGAAATTGCCAAAGCCAATTAGATTTATGTAATAGCCTGTGAACCCACCATTGTACAAAATCTCTCACCACAAAACCAATGAGAAGAATAGACCACAAAGGTAAGTTCTGCATAGGATTCGATTTTTGTAAATCAAATCCTCCTGTGATTGCCATTATTCCATCATTGAATAAATTTACGATTACATCAGAAGCAGCATTGTAGATAATCAACGAGAAAATGAAAAAATTGAAAAACATGTAGAAGAAATCCAACCAGAAATCTTTTCTGAATGTCTTCTGCTCTTTTCTCCAAGGTTGTAAATATTCCAAAAGGAAAAAGAAGAGTGAAACGCCGATGAGCCAATAGAAATAATTATGCCATGAAGGATTTTTAATTTCATTCAGCAGATAGGAAGCGTATCCTTGATAACCGTTGAGAAATATGTCCAAATAATTTTTCACTTCCATATCTGAAAGAGTAGCTTAATTGAGTCGAAAATAATGTATTCTATAAACTTAGTAATGTGAGATTTATCAAAATGTTCCCGTTTATTTCAAATTCATTGGATTCAGTCGAAATGAGGGTTTTCATCATTAAATCTTCTAGCCACCGCAGCCATCAAAATTGATCATTTATGAATGAATTGAGTGAGATTTTTTTTTGGAGTGAGAATCATTCTGTTTTTAGTCTATGGCCCGGAAGTTTAACACCTCTGAATCCCATCAACATGTCAAATTCAACGTTTTCATTCGAAATGAATTCAAAAGATTCAGGTGCTTCAGGGTCAGGGAAAAAGACGGAATCATTTTCGGCATAGAGTATGGATGGATCATCTCCTACTTGTTGCACCATGAGTTGGCCATCTTTTACATCGATCAAAAGTACTAGTTTTTGCATGTCGGGAAAGGTATATGTGCCTTTGTACTTGTTTAGAATTTCTGTACTTACATCAACGGATTTTCGATTAAGAGCCTTAGGCACTTCATAAGGTTTGTTCTCAACCATTTTGGTCATGTCTTCAATCGCCTGATTAAATGGAATGGCGTCGAAGTTGCATAATAAAACAAAACTGATTTTATCATCCAAATTGGTTTGAACGTGTGCACGGATACCGTCAGATCCTCCACTGTGAGCGATAATGTCTTTTTTTGCCATACCATTCGAAAGTGTATCATTTTGAAAGTTATCCAACAGCGTGATTAGGTCTTTTGCGCAAGAATAAATTCTAGCCTGTTTAAATTCATCTTCCAAAATATTGTCTACTCTTTCGAATGTATCTTCAGTCATTTCATGATTCGCAGCAAGATTTTTTGGAGTGGATGCATTGCTGTAAAAGTGAGATCCGGAGGCTTTCATTTTCAATGGACTAAATAATTCATCGATCAGGTATTGCTCGAAAGATTGACCATTGATCTCGTCAAAGATGCTGTAAAGTAGCTGATAACCAAGATTTGAATATTGTACTTGTTCCCCAGGTGGAAAAATAGATTGTTCTTTTTTGATTAGTTCGACCAATTGGTGCTTACTTAGTTCAATTTTTTTTCCACTAAACGATTCGAATTCTCTAGGCAAACCTGATTGATGTTTAATCAACATATCGATGGTAATGTTATCACCATTTGGAAATTCAGGATAGTATTTTGAAATGGGATCATTGATAGATAATTTGCCATTTTGATCCATCTTTAAAATTAGATAGTGTGCCATAATTTTTGAAATGGAATGGATATCAAATTGGCTATTTTGATTTACCCGCAAGCTTGAGTTTTTGTCATGGCTTGAGTTGTATGCTTTAAGATGTATTAATTTTTGGTCCTTTGATATTGCGATGACACCATTGAATTTTCCGAGTTGGGTCAATGCTTCGAAATATTCATCAATCTTTAGTGTGAGAGGATCTGTGTTGCTCAAATGAATATCATCAACGGTATGATCATGTTTGCAAGCAATAAAAAAGAATATTGTAAAAATTATTGGGAACTGCTTTTTCACATTACTAGTTTAAGTGTCTTGGGTTTTTCCGATTTCTTCCATGACTTTGATGAATCCATTAGAAGGGTAGAAGCTTATTTTCCCATCTTCAATTTCATATTTTAAATGTTCGTAGATTCCATTGTTGTAGTAGATGAGATTATTGGAAATGGAACCAGGTCCTTGTCTATTGATATTGTATGACGAAGGTATCATGGCATTGATGGCCTGGATTACTTCCAAGTCATTGACGGGATAAATGACAACGAGGTGTCTGGTTGGGGTTGAAAAAATACAACCATATTTACCGCACAATTTTTCCTTCCATTCTTCTAAATTGAGGATGATGTTGGGGCCAAAAAAATGTTCATTTTCGAGGACAAATATTTTAAGTTCTCCCATTGATTCCATCTTTGGAGCAAGTGGATAATGGTCTTGACTATTTGCAATGGCTAGTGCCCAAAGCTCTTCATCATTAATGGGCCAAAGTTCTGCTTCACTCGGTTTTATACTTGCAATCGTAGTTGGTAGATCATATACAAGCATTGAGTAAATGTCGCCACATACTTGTTTGTAAAATACGTTTTCATCACCGACTGCCTTGGCATATTCTTCATGTACTATTCGAACACAAATGTAATCTTTGACTTTGGTGAAGTCTTTTTTGATTTCTTCAAATTCTCTTGTAAACTTTTCTCCTTCACGAATATTATCGAAATGATTTTTGATAATTTGCGCACAGTTTTGCTTTGGATTTGCAGCGCATATTTGAGATAAATTCTGCAATCCAAACTTCTCAAATCCAAATCCGTTATCAAGTAAAACAACAACACCTTCTTCCATCCTCGTTCGGATATTGTTTTGAAGAAAGTAATTTTTAACGTGAGTGATAAAAACCTGAAAATCCTCCATGTTCTCATATCCGCTCCATGGTGGAGGTGGCGTTTGGTCTTTTCTCTTAAACCACTTTAACATACATGATAGTTTTAAAATCTTTCACGTAATATAATGTAATAGATTGAAGTTTGAAACTGTAAGATAATTTCAATAATTCTAATTAATATGCAGAGCATTGATTAGAATATAAGCGTTCGTCAGTCTGCTTGAAAAGTTTATGAGTAGAAAACATCTTTTTAGCAAAACTCAATCATGAAGCAAAATTTATTTTATATATCACTTTCAATTCTATTTCTACATTGTGTTTCTACTGAAACTAAGAAAACCAAGAGTCCTAACAAAACATCAGACTTGACAGAGCTTAATGTGCGAGAAAGAATTTGGGGTCGATGGATATATAGTCATTCAGAACACAAGGGAATAAGACTAAATGATTTTATTCCATATAATGGGTTTGAGCAAAAATTGATCGTAGCTGATTGTGTAGATAGTATTGACATGAAGATCAATTCAGACATCGTGAAAAAGATGAGAAAAGGAAATGTTCTAGAGAATGTAGAGGTGAAAGCCATGGATCGAAATAGCAATCTTATCGATACATATTACCCAGTTGGCAGATTCCTGGAGAACTCTAATTTTAGTTTACTTAGATATGGTAATAGGCTCAAGGATGTCATTTATGTAAAAATGCTTAGTGCGGACACATTGAAAATTTCTAATGAGAAAATAGAGTATGAAGCGGAGGGAGATATGCTACCTGAAGTGGAGCATGTATATGTAAAGCTCAGGGGACCTTCATCAATGATCAAATTTCCCGATAAGAACATTTTGGCTCATAATGTCAATGTTTCTAATGAACAAATAGCATTCTTTTCAAGGGATGAAGCTGGCCTATATTTTAAGAACCATGGCAGTTTAAAGAAGTGGCTTTCTTCAAAAAACAAACAACTCATCTTTGCGATGAACGGTGGCATGTATATGAAAGACCTTAGTCCTCAAGGCTTATATATCGAGCAGGGAAAATTGATCAATGAATTGGATACCTTGCAAGAAGGATTCGGAAATTTCTATCTAAAACCAAATGGTGTTTTTTATATTAAGACTGATGGTACAGCTGACATTTGTGTTACTGAAAATTATCTGGCCGATGAAAGTATAGAATATGCAACACAGTCAGGCCCAATGCTATTGGTGGATGGAAAGTTGCATACTGCATTTAATGAAGGTTCAAAAAATGTACACATTAGAAATGGTGTTGGGATTTTACCAGACGGAAATTTACTTTTTGCCATGTCGAAGAAGAAAATTAATTTTTATGAATTCGCTAATTTCTTCAAAATCAACGGTTGCCATCATGCGTTGTATCTTGACGGTTTCGTTTCAAGAACATATTTGCCAACTCAATATTGGGAACAGTTAGATGGCCAATTCGGGATCATTATCGCGGTAACCCAAGATGAATTATCAAAAAGACAATAATCCCATAATAATTACGACTCCTAATTTTGAATCACATTTTATTTTTTCCTTTGGCCAACTTCCTCTTGTATCTCATAATAAAAAATGTTCCAATAATCGAAGGAAGGACCCAAAGGATAACCACGATTTGACCCTTAAAAATATTTCCAAAAAGTGAAGTGCCACCAAATGCTAGGAATGCTGTATACGCAGCTATGCCAGAACCAATCATTCCATTGAGATGTTCAAACAGCCAATTCTTTCCTTTTGAAGCTTTGTCAAAATTTTCAAATGCCAAGGTACCTGAGGACAGACCAAGTACTCCAAAGATCAAGAGCAAGATAGCCTCACCTTGAACCTGTAAGACCAATGACCACACGATCAGACCAATGGCTCCAAGAAATAAAGTAGCATTGAGAACTTTTCGAATCAGGTAGTTCGTTTCAGATATTCCCTTTTTATGTTTTAAAATCATTATTCCATACCATAAAGGATAGCTGGTCAATACAGAAAGAAATCCAAGGAATGCCGCCGCAATCAATCTCCCTCTAAAGATATTCAGTACAGAAAGCATTGCTGCAGTAACTACCACAATCCACATCATCCAGACATAAAATTTTCCAACCTTGACATGAATGTCACCTCCTTTTTTAATGAAAACAGGAATCCAAAATGCGATGAGACTAAGAGCTCCGGCAATGATGTGAATGGTCAATATTGTGTTAAATGCAGGCATCATAATTTTTGATTTTCCTGCAATCTAGGCCGCTGTTATTTGCTGTACAGAATAGAGTGATCAATCCATGGGAAATGGGATAAATGACAGAAATATTGATAAATAAACGACTTTAGGGACGAATAACAAGGCTGAAACTGGCCTTTATTTGAAAATTGGGATGTATTTTCTTGAAACTGGAACCTCCAGCATTGGGCTCTCAAACATTGTCAATTTCAGTCCTTGTGCATTTCCAGAGATTTTTAGAATTTTGTTTTTTGAGACCAAAAAGGACCTGTGGCATCTGACAATAGAATATTGATGTAACAGCGCTTCCATATTTTTGATGGTATTCCTAATAAGTTTCTTTTCAATACCATCTTCATGCTCAAAATGGAATGCCACATAGTTCTGCTCTGCCTCAACAAATAAAATCTTGGACACATCGACCTCCACTTCTTTTGATGAATTTTGGACCGGAATGGAGATGATTTGTTGAACTTCAAGTTGCTCTACTTTTTCAATGTTTGAATTCTCTGCTAGCTTTAGATTTCTTTTCAAGTTCGTAATCAATGTAATGGTCCCACTAATGAAAACTGGAAAAATGCCAACCACGATAGTAGCATAGATTACTCGACCAAAATGATTCCAATCGAAACGGGTGCCAAAGAGGTTCATTGTAAATAAATAATTACCAATGGCAATCAAAAGTATCAAAACCATGATCGAAATCAGCCAGTGGTAAAACTTCCAAGAAGGTAAATCTCTCCTGATCCGCAATACGTATTTGAGTACCAAATCATAGATGAATGAAATCAATATTGAAATGATACCAAATGAAGCCGAATATTTCAATCGGTCAAAGCCTGTCTGATCCATTCCGAATGGCATAAGAATATACAGAATAGCAAATACAATCAAACCGGCAGAGATGGACCCCACTATTGATGAGACCCAATCATCTTTATCAGGGTAGGGTTGAAGGAGGAATTCTTTTGCGCGATCGAAGTAGTTCAAACTATCTGTTTAAGAAAACCGAATATCTCACTTTTGCGCGACAAAGTAATAATGATCACCATTCTGAAATTGTTTCTCAAACTCCTTTTGTGAAAGTGGAGTTTTTTGCTTTAACCAATTGCTGAGATTGAAAAGCCTATATCCTAGTTTTGTCACCAAGAAGGAGAAGACATCATTTGGACCGAAACCATATACATCTGATGCACCCAAACCATGTTCAAAAAGTATCAAGGGTGATTGAATATCGAGAATTTTTTCTGCGCCCTTCAAAACCAACATTTCACCACCTTCCACATCAATCTTGATGAAGTCAATGGGTGTCTCTGAAGAAATTAATTCATCTAGCCTTTTGGTCTCAATTTTGATGGTAGAATCAGTTTCATTTTTTCGATCGTACTTTCTCTTTTGCAAGCCACTATAGCTTGGATTTGATTCTACAAAATTGAAGTCACTTTCGCCGGATGCATCAGATAGCGCATAGGGATATACCGTTACTTTATTGGTAGAGCTATACTTAGACTTCAAGTTTTCAAACATATTTGGAATAGGTTCAAAAGCAAAATGTTTGCCCTCAGGTGCATGTTTTATGCAAATGTCAAGTATTTCTCCCTTATGGGCACCAACATCTATGCAGTTTGAATTTTCTTTGAGATGTTTTTTTAAAATCTTTTTTGTAGCTAAGTCATAACCATGATTTTTGCTTAAAGGAACAGGTGATTTCTTCAGTATGCGTTTTAGTGTATCGATCAATGCTATGACTTTACAAATTTAGTAGTTCTCAGACCAAGGTCTGATTCAATTTTTAAATAATAGATTCCTTTCTCATAACGAGAAATATCAATGGCTTGACTTTCATTGGATGAAATCTTGGAGACATGAATGAGTTTTCCAGTCGCATTGTACAAACTCATTTTTGCATCATGTCTATTTTCCGTATTCCATTCGAAACGAAGAAGGTCTTTTGCCGGATTCGGGAATACTTTTAATGATTGGAATTCTTGAAGATTTTGATTTCCAACAGTTGTCGGAATTGAGACATCGACGTATACATCTCCACCGAAATCAGGATTAAAAGTATGAATCGGGAAGTTGAATGGACCACCTTCGTCTTGTGCCAATCGGGCCCAACCATTTCCATCACCGGCATTGAACCAAAATTCAAGACCATCATCATCTGAATCTTTAAGTTCTATGGTATAACAACCAGCAGGAAAGTCCATTTCAAATGAGTACGTTGTGTTCGGATCAAAATTACCTTCGGCCAAAATGACTTCACCTCTATGGTTGTATATGTTTAGCGAGTTTTCCTGAGGTCTATTGTTGGTCTTCATGTCAAAGAATAGCTTATGTGTCGCAACCAAAGAAGGACTAAATTTCGAAGTCATTCTGTTGTTGTCAGCGTATTCATCTTGTGCTCCATTTGGATTGGAGATTTCGACAAAGAATTCATTTGAGCCACTCCAAAAATCCATACCAGAAATTTCAAGAGTTACGACTGTGCTTTTTAAATAATTGAGGTCACCGGTCCATTCTTGTGTCATAGTTTCACCTCCAGTAACTCCGTAATTGATCGTCAGTGAAGTTAGTTTTTCTGCACCAGTATTTCTGATTCTAATGCTTGGTCTGTTGCATGAAGGGTTTTTTCTTTCATGTTCGACCTTCATTGATGGATTTATGATGTCTGCTACTTCGGCATCTAGATTGAAAGACGGAGGTCCGTATATGACGAGTTGACTATTTACACGATAATCAGTATTTCCTGCCACTGAACCGAATACACCATAATCAAAGGTATTGTCTTCTCCAAGGTTCAAGAAGCCAGTTAGGTCTTCAGTATGTACATCAGTAGCCATGCCTGGGCACCAACCTGCTCTGTCAAAGATCCATGTTCCTCCTTGTGGATAAACTGGATTATCTCCACACTCTTTCCAGACTGTCATCTGTTGTACGTTGCTTCCATTCACACTAAGGAAATGATTTCTTGCTGTGAATTCTCCATTAGAACCATGGCCTGTAATGGCGGCTCTGGATTTCACATAAGCGGCTTCAGCCGGAATTGGGATATCACGTGGTTCGAAAACAGAATTGTTAGAAATTTGGTCATTTCCGAATCCATACCAAACACCTGACGCTGGGCGGATCGGCCAAATTTGAATCACATCGATTATTTCTGCATGCGGAGTCCCTTTTATAAACAAGAATTTGATATCGAGCTCTTCCTGTTGATTACCGACGCCTTCGACT
>JAHDDD010000162.1 GCA_020629535.1 Saprospiraceae bacterium | reverse complement strand
CAGAATACGGTCCAAGAAATTCGGCTCAGTTAGAACCATATCATAGGTTTGACCTTTCTGTAACGTATACACCCAAAGCGGACAAAGAAAAAAAGTTTAAATCAAGTTGGAATTTTTCTGTTTACAATGCCTACAATAGAAAGAATCCATTCTTTATTTTCTACGATTCTGAAACAGATCGCGCAACCGGGACCACCCAATTGGAAGCCTTTAAGGTGACCATTTTTCCAATCATCCCATCCATTACCTACAACTTTAAATGGAATCAAAAAGCATAGAAATGAAATTGAAGAATTATATAAAACTCGGAATGGGCTTGATCTTATTGTCAATGCTCCAGTCTTGTCAAGAAGAGTTTATACCAGAAACCTCTGGAGAAACAAGTTACGTTGTTGAAGGATTTGTTGAAGCCGGAGAAGACAGCAATCCAACCTATGTGCTCATCACCCAAAGTGTGCCTTTCTTTTCTGAAATTGGACAGGATGTTTTCTCAAATCTTTTCGTAAATGATGCCAAAGTCTCTGTCAATGATGGCGACAAAACAGTAGACCTGACAAGTCTCTGTCTGAGCGATTTGCCCGAAGAATTCAGAGATGAGTTCGTTTCGCAATTGGGAATTGAAAGTGATTCGTTGGAGGTCGATTTTTGTATCTATCTCGATATTTTTGATGAGATTACCAGAGAGGTAGGAAGGTCCTATGACCTGACAATTGAGATAGGAGAGGACCTCATTACAGGATCCACCACAATCCCCACTGCCTCAATTCTTGATTCAATTTGGTTTGAGGAAATACCAGGTGATCCGATCGATACACTGGCACAAATGTGGTGTACCATTCAAGACGAGCCTGGCGTATCAAATTTTTACCGATACTTTACAGACGATGGCACAGGTGCTATCACAGCTCCATTTTCTTCGGTTACAGACGATGTGGTGTTTGATGGGCAGGCATTTGAATTTCCAATTTCAAAAGCAGAATCGCCCAATGCAGAATTCGATATCAATACTTTTGGATTCTTTAGAGTAGGAGATACAACGACTTTAAAATGGTGTACCATTGACCCTGAACACTACGACTTTTGGTCCACATTCGAATTCAATTTAAACAATCAAGGACCGTTCGCATCGTATACACGTGTCAATCACAATCTTGATGGTGCCCTCGGAATTTGGGGAGGATATGCTGTGGATAATACAGTGATAGTGGTGGAGAAGTAGACGAGAATTTCGAAGTACGAATGACGAAGTTCGAATGACGAAGCGTGAATTATGAAGTACGAATTATGAAGTACGAATGACGAAGTGCGAGTGACGAATGGAGGTTGAACTTTCCGGTCTCATCTATTAATAATGCAGAGTTTCCTCCTTTGTACTTTACCCAATCCTTGCGCAGCTTGATACACCTGAATCGAGGGGTTGATAATTCAAAGGTGGAATATCAGATTGTGTACTCAATGGTACTCTTTTATGTGAAAGGAAGACCCTCATCACAACTTCCACCAAATATTTAACAGAAGGAATGTACTATTTGAACATCCATGAGAACCACCATTTGATGAATCAAATTCTTTGTGAAAATAAGAATCCATGTTTGAGGATATTTTTATGCTTTTGAAAAATTAAATCCGATTGTGATTTACCTATTTGAAATGGAAAGAACAGTAGTCAAATAGCTGGACTCAGACCAAAAGTTTGAGTCGTTCTTTTTAACAAAAATTATTACAATGGGACACTTTAAACGAGAATTTGTTCATACCCTTCTTTTTTTCTTTTTCATTGGTACAGGTTTGGTTGCACAAATAGATCCGCCGCATCTTCAAGTCGATGACGAGGATCAAGAAGTAGGCCTTTTAAGATCCGGTACAACAACGACAAGGCTTTCCTTTGGAACATATAACTACGATCTTTATGGATCGGATAAGCGAGCCTTTATAGAAACTGATGATGAAATTTTTAGACTCTCAACGTCAAACAATAATTCAATTGGCTCGATAAGATTAGCAACCCATGATAGTGGAGTGCCTACTGACAGACTCACGATTGCGCCTTACGGTTGGGTAGGAATTGGAACCACTGGTCCATTCGCTCCATTACACGTATTGAGTAATAGTCCTGAGTCAATAATTGTGGAATCACCTTTGCAAGATAATTATGTAAGTATTTATTCAGGTGGGATCTATCAAGGTTACATGGGGACATACGTAGGTTTCGGTTCAGTTGCAGCTCCGGAAGATATGCAGTTTGGAACCGGATTCAGTAATAATACAGGTAAAACACATATTGTCTGTGGGGCTGATCCCAAATTGACGGTAGATTATTTTGGCAATGTAACGATCAATAAAAATTACACTTTGCCAAATTCTGATGGAGCGGCTGGCGAGGTATTGACTACAGATGGTGCGGGTCAATTAAGTTGGGCGACACCTGCAGGAGGTGGAGGAAGTTCAACCGTTGTTTTCTCGGCCCTTCTTAATAGTGATAATTTAATCCCTGATGGGATCTATACTAATTTGTCTGACTTCGATGAACAATATGATCCATCGAATGCCTTCGATCCCGTTAATGCGATTTTTACTGCACCTTCAGCAGGATACTATTCATTTACAATGAAATGGGCAATGACTTCCACCACCGGTTCTGTTTCTGGGAGTGTGAATACTTATTTGGCAGGAGATATTATGCTTGATTGGCGAGAGTTTGTCGGCTCATTTGGTGAATCTTGGACTCAGACTACCGAGGTTTACTTGAATGCTGGTCAAATAGTTCGTCCTTCTGTTTACCAAGCCACAGGCACTGATTTGGAAGTCACAGGAGTGACAGGAAGTCCAGGGTATAAAGTAAAGTTTCAAGGACATAAAATAAATTGATTAAAAATAATTTTCATCATAGATGGGGAGGCAGATGTTTCTGCTTCCTTTTCTTTTTTTCATCCTGAAATTATATGTTCAGTTAGGATATGGTCGGTCAGCCTAAGACCTTAAAGTATGATTTGGCTCAGAATGTGGAATTATTGAACTCATTGACAAATTGAACATTGCCACATTGACAAATTGAGCATACTCATCCTCCCATTGACTCATCCTCCCATTGACTCATCCTCAAATTGATTCTAATTGTACGTCTTACTCAATTTCGATAAACGATCAATATCATAGAGTGGATTTCCTGAAGCTTCTATCATATTTTCAATATTGTAGGCAATGTTTTTCTCAGAAGAAGATTGATCTTGAGAGAAATTTGTAACAGCAAAAACGACAAGCAATGAAGCTGCAATGCTGCTCAACCAAAACAAGCGTCTCTTGTAAGATTTATTTTCACGACTCAAGCGATCATTGTCGAGCATTTGTTCGAGTCTGTCCCAACTGTTTGTATTGGGATTAGGGCTGAGATCATCTGCAGCTTTTCGGTATGCGTTGTTCATGTAATTATTATCTGTCATGATCTGTTATAACGGCTTACTTGTTTTTTTTTATTTAAAATATCTCTCAATTTTTTCTTTGCGAGTATCAACTGTGATTTACTTGTGTTGATACTGATCTCAAGGATTTCAGCAATTTCTCTGTGCTTGTATCCTTCAATAACATAGAGGTTGAAAATTGTTCTATAACCTCTTGGTAGTTCATCAAGTATTTCCAACAATTCTTGATATTCAAGTAATTCGACGATACTAAAATCATCGCTCGAAGTTTCAGCAACATTGTCAATATCGACCATCATCATTTTTTTCTTCCTGATGGCCATGAGGCACTCATTGACAGCTATCCGACGCATCCATCCTTCAAAATTTCCAGCCCCTGTATAACTGCCAATATTGGTCAGAATTTTGTACAATGACTGGATCATCAGGTCTTCAGCTTCCGATCTGGCCTTCATGTATCTGGTACAGATGGCAAGAATATATGAAGAGTATCTATCATATAATTCTTTTTGAGCTGATCGTTCGTTATTTTTGCAAGCTGATATGAGAGCTGATAAATTCAAATTATCGCATTTAATTAAGTAGATGCATCACCTTCAATTTTTGGTGTATCTACACTCAATTTATTTTAAGATAAAACAAATATATGGAATTGTCCACCAGGTTTAATCCCGCAGATGTTGAAGATAAATGGTATTCACATTGGGAATCAAAAGGTTACTTTCATTCGGAACCAGATGACAGAGAAGCATACAGCATCGTCATTCCTCCACCCAATGTCACAGGTGTTCTACACATGGGCCATATGCTCAACAACACCATCCAAGATATTCTCATAAGAAAAGCAAGGATCGAAGGGAAAAACACTTGTTGGGTGCCGGGCACAGATCACGCCTCTATTGCAACGGAAGCAAAGGTGGTACGAATGCTCAGAGAAAAAGGCATCAAGAAATCTGATCTGACCCGTGAGAAATTTCTTGAATACGCCTGGGAATGGAAAGAGAAATACGGTGGAATCATTCTTCAACAGCTTAGAAAACTCGGAGCAAGTTGCGATTGGGAACGGACCTCATTTACAATGGATGAGGTGAGATCTGACGGCGTATTAAAAGTATTTGTAGATCTATATAATAGTGGCAAATTGTATCGCGGTCTGCGAATGGTAAATTGGGATCCAGAAGCCAAGACCGTTCTTTCAAATGAGGAAGTCTTACACAATGACGAAAACGCAAAGCTGTATTATGTAAAATACATGATCGAAGGTTCAGATGAATTCCTGACTGTTGCAACCAAGAGACCGGAAACCATCATGGGTGATACCGCGGTAGCTGTTAACCCCAAAGATGAACGATATAAACATTTGGAAGGCAAAAGAGCAATAGTCCCATTGATCAACAGATCTGTGCCTATCATTCAGGATGATTATGTGGATGTGGAATTTGGAACCGGAGCATTGAAAGTCACTCCAGCCCATGATCCAAATGATTATGATATTGGTCAACGCCACAATCTAGAAGTGATCGCCACTATCAATGAAGATGGAAGGCTCAACGAAAAGGCCCAAATTCATGTTGGTGAAGATCGATTTGAAGCACGCAAAACAGTTACCAATGATTTGGAAGAAGCGGGCTTGTTGGTAAAGGTTGAAGAATATGTAACGAGCATCGTAAGATCAGAACGAACCAACAGTGTTGTTGAACCTATGCTTTCTCTTCAATGGTATGTCGACATGAAGAAAATCGTTGACCCAGCCTTAGAAAACGTTTTGAACAACACCGTTCAATTCTTCCCAGAGAAATTCAAGAACACATACCGCCACTGGATGGAAAACATCAGAGATTGGTGTATTTCTCGTCAGCTTTGGTGGGGACATAGAATTCCAGCTTGGTACTATGGAGAAGAAGTCTTCGTTGCCTTAACAGCGGAAGATGCATTGACCCAGGCGCAAGAAAAACTCAACAAGCCTGAGCTCACGATTGATGATCTAAAACAAGATGAAGATGTACTAGATACATGGTTTTCATCATGGCTTTGGCCAATCACTGTCTTCGATGGATTCAACGATCCAGAAACTTTGAAATACTATTATCCAACCAATGTACTTGTGACAGGTTGGGATATCATTTTCCTTTGGGTTGCCAGAATGATCATGGCGGGCTATGAATGGGAAAATGAAAAACCATTCCATCATGTATACTTCACAGGAATGGTCCGAGATAAGCAACGGAGAAAGATGAGCAAATCACTCGGAAACTCGCCGGATGCACTTGAACTCCTGGAAAAATTTGGAGCTGATGGAGTTCGATTCGGAATGTTGTCATGTAGTCCAGCAGGAGGTGATTTACTTTTTGACGAGAAGTTGTGTGATCAAGGCAAAAACTTCTGTAATAAATTATGGAGTGCATTAAATTTGATCAAAGGGTGGACAGTAGATGATTCATTGCCAATACCAGCAGCCAATCAAAAGGCGATAGAATGGTTCCATTCCGTAAAGGCAAGCACCATTGATGCTGTAGAAAAGAACTTTAAAGAATACCGCTTGAGTGAAGCATTGATCAGTCTCTACAGTTTTGCCTGGAATGACTACTGCTCGTGGTTTTTGGAAATGATGAAACCAGATTATCAAAAACCAATCGATCCTGTGAGTTATCAAGCCACTGTCGATTTCCTTTCTGATATATGCACCTTGTTACATCCGTTCATGCCATTCGTAACGGAAGAAATCTGGCATTTACTCAAGGAAAGGTCAGAGGGGGAAGATTGTATTGTTTCTCAACCACCTGGTACTGAAACGAGTGACGAACATTTACTTGCCCAATTTAAATTGATAAAGGACATTACTTCTAATGTGAGAGATATTCGGAATAAGAATGGCCTGAAAAAGAAAGAACTCCTTGATTTGATGGCTGTCAAATCTGACGAAACGGAAGCATTGGTATCAGATAAAGGATTGGTGGATGTGTTGAAGAAAATCGCTTTTGTCAATTCTTTGGATCTTTCAGACACTGCACCAGATGGAGGTATTGCTTTTATCTCAGGTAAGTCTGCATTCAACGTTATGGTGGAAGTAAAAGTAGATGCCGAAGCAGAATGCGCTAAGCTGAAAGCTGACTTGGAACATCAACTCAAATTTGTGGCTGGTGTTGAAAAGAAATTGGCCAACGAAAGATTCGTGAACAACGCTCCGGAACAAGTGGTCCAATTGGAGCATAAAAAGTTAGCTGATGGAAAAGCAAGAATCGAACAAATAGAAGCGCGAATGGCTCAAATTTGTGGTTGATCAACGGATTTCTCTTTTGATAAATTTCTTGGCAACATTTCGCTTCCCATCTGTAATTTGAATCGCATACATGCCTTGGGTTAGGTTTGATATGTTGATCGAAAATCTTGGAGTCCCAAATAGGGAAGGGAAGAATATTTGCGAATAGACCAGTTTGCCATCAAAGCTGTAAACATTTACCTGATGCTCAACAAATTGAACAAATTCGTACTCAATATCAAGGAATCTGTCTCCAATAGGATTGCCTAAAATTTCAAATGTAAGTTCATTGGATGTGCTGGTATTTGTGCCACAGGTTTCTGCCAATCCGATCTTTGCATTGAAAATATCAAGTCGTCCATTTGATACTGTTCGCTGATTCAAGTCGATAAGTGGTACTACATTCTCTAAGATAGAGCTCTTGATCATCAATGCTGCATCACTAGGGGCGGATTCAATCAATGAAGTCAATGCCTCACATTCTGCCGTATACAACAATCCTATGGCTCCCGCAACATGAGGAGCAGCAGCAGAAGTCCCATTAAAATTTCCATATCCTCCTTCTGGCAAGGTACTGAATGTGTCTGCACCCGGAGCACCTAAGTCGACATGCTCTTGACCAAACGCGGCATTGGAAGTTTTGGTGTCATTTCTTGTTGTGCTTGTGACGGTGATAAGGTAATCGCTGTTGCAGGTGGTTGGCATATCCCCCAATATATCAACATCATAATCCTCATTGTCTGCTGAAGCTACAGAAAGTATACCTTCACGACCCATATCTTCATAAAGTGAGCACCATGAAGGAAATTGCGTTGGGAAAACCATGGGCACGCCACCAGAAAAATTAGTAGCTACGACAAACGCACCTTCCTCACCGTTGGTCTCATTATATCTTTTGCGTTGATCGATGATATACTCATAAGCTTCCAAGATATTTGCAACATCGTCAACACCTGATAATATCATTAGTTTTATGTTCCAATTGATGCCAGCTATTCCGAGCCCATTGTCTGCTTCTGCACCAATGATGCCAGCTACTTTGGTGCCATGCGAGCCAAATTGATGATTGTCAGTGTTGTTGTTGGTATTCAATCCAGCAAAATCATCGATGTACGAATTACCATCATTATCAATACCGTCGTCAGGAATCTCTCCTTGATTAAACCAGATATTGTTAATAAAATCTTCGTGTTCTATATCTATTCGACTGTCTACAATTGCAATAACAATCTCTTTCCCATCTGCTGTAAATCCATGCTCGACTTCATTCCAAGCAAGGTCAGCCTGAATGAGAGGCAATGGCCATTGGTCTGTATATCTTGGATCGTTTGGATCGACACGATATTCTAGTTTTGTGTTGGGCATAAAACCAATGATGCCTTGTGTCTCTGCAAGCTTGGATTTATTCCATTCATTGCAAAATGACAGTTTGAAAAAGGTCTTGTTAGGAATGATTTTCTCGAATGAGCAAACATCTGGTTCTTGCACAAATTGACGTGCTATCTGATCGTCTTGAAATTCAATGATCCACTCTTCTTGGGCTGTGATAGAGGCCACAGCAAAAATCCAAAGAGTTATTATACACCCAATAGTTTTAAACATATTGCTTTATTCTTTGATAAAAATAACCTGAAATCTGATTAAATTCTTCTTATCTGTAGCAAATTGTTCTATTCGAGACTTGAAAGAAATTGAAGTTACAGGCTTTATTGGGCTGAAACCACTGTATTCTTTAGACTTAAAAGATATGGAATGGCCTTCACCAATCTACTTCCGTACCAAGAACAAAAACTCCCATCGACAAGCATCGTTGGTAGTCCAGTAACCTTTTCAATCTCATTTCGGTGGTCTTCTTTGAATGGAAATGGTTCAGACGAAAGCAAGATTACATCGCATGTATGTATCTGATCTAACTCAATGCCAGGATATCTTTTATGATTGCTAAATATGTTTTCAAAACCAAATTCTGACATGAATTGACTGATGAAAGTGTCTCCTCCCACTGTCATGTAAGGATCCTTCCAAATGAGATAGCACATGCGAACTGTTGGAGTTCGATCTATGTTTGACAAAGATGCATTAATGGCTGTAATAATGGAATCAGCCTCTTCCGATCGATGGGTTATTTTTCCAAGATCATTGATCATGGTCAATGCATCTTCAAGATTTTTTATACTAGATACATAGACTGGAATGGACTCAGCCAATGGCAAAACATCTTCTTTGCGATTCTCTTCTTTGTTTGCTATAATCAGGTCTGGATTGAGGTCCATGATTTTGTCCAAATGTGGATTTTTAGTACCGCCAATGATCTTGGCAACTTTCCTTGCGTGGACAGGATTTTCACAAAACTTGGTAACACCAACGATCTGTTTCTCTAATCCTATTGAGAATAGAAGTTCAGTAATGGAAGGAACAAGACAGACAATGCGCGTAGGTGGTTTGTTTATTGTGAGTTTATTGCCGGTTTGGTCGTATATGGTCAACCTTCG
>JAHDDD010000161.1 GCA_020629535.1 Saprospiraceae bacterium | reverse complement strand
TGGGAATGCTCCAAGAATGAGCGCCAAGCCCAACACAATTTCGAGAATAATCATTCCCACAGAAAAATAGATGGAGACACTGGATAAAGCAGGAAACATCGGAGCCAAAAATGACAACCACGTCTCTGAAAATGTCGATTCAAACTCTGTGAAATAATCCACCATCTTGTATGATGTTCCCAATGGATCGACTGCTTTGACAAGTCCACTGAATATGTACCAAACTCCGCAGAAGTTTTGGAAATAGGTCATCACCCAGCTTTGTTGTTTTTTCATCACTCCACCAATGATGGCTGTCAGTACAACAGCTGTTATTCCGAATGTTATCAATAATGTACTTAAAGTCATTTTACTTTAAATTTTCCTTGTTCAATTAATTTTATGAGAGCGAAAACGGCGTAATTCATGATGTCCTGGTAATTTGATTTAGGACCTTCTGATACGAGTGTTTTGCCTTTGTTTTCTTCCATCTGTTTCAAGCGCAACAACTTAACCAAAATGAGGTCAGTGTAACTGCTTATTCTCATCATCCTCCATGCTTCGCCATAATCATGATTCTTGGCTTCGAGCAAGTCTCTTGTTTCTTTCACAACATGATCATACTCATCGACAAGTTTTTTCATTGGAATGTTCAAATGATCGTCTGTATAGCCAAGTTTCTCTTGCAAAATGGCCATGATTGAATAATTGATCAATGCTTGGAACTCACCAGAAATATTGTCTTTTATCTTTTGTTCTTTTTTCTCTTCAATGCTCCTGATTCTAGCTGCTTTGATATATAATTGATCGGTGATCGAAGAAGCTCTAAGCAATCTCCACGATGGTCCATAATCCTTGGATTTCTTCTTGAACAATGTTTTGCAATTGTCAAGAATTTGATCAAACTGTGACATGGTCTTACTCACGATCCAAAATTTTGCTCAAAGATAACATTCATCAAAAGTCTCATGAATTGTGATAGAACAAATTTCGTCATATTCAAGAGTATTATTTACTAACCAATGCTCAAACGCTAGCAAACGATTTGTTAATGGGCATGAAGTGATGGTGTTCAAAAAATCTATCTTTACGAAATGCATCTGCTATTTCCACTCCTATTGGTTAACGTGTTGATTCTCATAGTATTCAAACTTTACCCTAAATATGAGATAGATACATTCAAAGCCATTTTGATCAATTATTTTGTTTGCTTTTTGACAGGATCATTGCTTTTGCAACAAGTACCTTTGGTTGGGTCTGGTCTTGATAAACCATGGTTGATTTATGCTGTTGCATTGGGCATCATTTTCATAATCTCATTCAATTTTGCCGCATTGACTGTTCAAAGAATAGGTATGATGATCGGAACCTTGTTTCAAAAGATGTCCTTACTTTTTCCGATTATTTTCGCTGTGATTTTCTTTTCTGAAAAATTAGGAATGACGAGAGGTCTTGGTGTATTGCTAGCTATTGTCAGCATTGTTATCATCAATATTCCCCGAAAGGGCGAAAATGAAAACGAGCTTCAGATGATGAAAAAGTATTGGTATCTGCCAGTATTCACAATGCTTGGATCCGGATTGATCGAAATCATTTTGTACTATGTCAACAAGGTTGAATTGATTGTAAATGAAGATGTAGAGTTTGTATGTTCTGTTTATTTGATGGCTGGCATTTGTGGAATTTTGACTTTGCTCCTGAAGAAAGATTTCACATTTGGAATCAAAGAACTGATTGGAGGTATTTGTTTAGGAGTACCCAATTTCTTTACCATTTATTGGTTGGTAGTGGCATTGTCAATGGAGGTTCCTGCCTCGATCATTTTTCCTTTTTTGAATGTGGGTGTTATTGTATGTAGTATTATGGTCGGGTTCTGGTTCTTTGCAGAAAAAATAGATTTCTATAAAGGCTTAGGAATGCTCATAGCACTATTGGCCATTTTTATGATTTTGATTTAGCATCAATGAGTGATCAGTATAATAGTATAACAGAGAAAGTCATCAGTGACATCAGAATTAAGAATTCAAAATTTATCGGCTATGCATTTCCTTGCAATGACATAACCCAATTTGAACAAGTTTTATACGAAGTGAAAAAAGAGCATCCTAAAGCGACCCATCATTGTTTCGCATACAGAATAGGTTACCCTGACTTTTTGCACCGCTTCAATGACGACGGAGAACCTTCGGGCACGGCCGGTAAACCCATGTATGGGGCCATTTTGAGTAAAGACTTTTATGATGTCGCTGTTATTGTGGTCAGATATTATGGAGGTACAAAGCTCGGAACAAGCGGCTTGATACAAGCCTACAAAGAATCAGCTGCAGAAGCATTGAATCAAGCTCAAGTTGTTCTAAAAACCATTTCTGAAAAGTTCAAGATTGAATTTGATTATGGTGTAATGGGCGAATTGCTTAACGAGCTCAAATCTGCAGGTATAGAAATCGTCGATAAAACATTGGATGAAAAACCCAGTTTGACCATTCAAATTCCTGTTTCAAAGGTGGAAGAAAAGATACTTTTATTCAAAGCCAAATTTTTAAAAGTAAGTCTTGAAGAAGTGGACATGAAGACCAAACTCAATGGAATCAGTATAGCTAAGATTTAGATGGCAAAAATGTAAATACAGCCATTCAGCTTTTCTTTTTCAAGAAATTTAAATTTTTAAGTTCAAATTTAGCATCATTAACGGCCTTGTATGTGATGATGATGGCAAAAGGTAAAAGCGCAATACATGGAAGCCAAGCTGCAAGTAGCGGATGTATGCTTTGATTTTTGTTCAACTTTTCTCCAAGGATATTCAATACTATAAACTGCATGAAGAACACAATGGCGATCAGAAGAGGATATCCATAACCTCCTTTGCGAATGATGGATCCCATTGGAGCACCGATGAAGATGAATATAACACAAACGATCGCCCAACTATATTGTTGATGTCTCCTTAATTGGTAGACATTTCTATAGGCTTTGATCGATTTGAGCTCACGTTGTTTTGAAGAGTAGTGGTCTTTCGCTCGCACTGCAGAAATATGGGCTGTATTCACATATTTCTTTGTTGCTCCATCTTTGATGTATTGATCAATCAGCGGGACTCCTGCGACTACTTGCAAAGTATCCACGTATTTTTCTTTGGCAGAATAAGACTTGTCAGGCTTTTTGATAGAATCCATCCGATCCAAATTCTTGCTCGTTTTTGAGCTCCTGGACTTTTGTGGAATTTTAGGATTTGACTCGTTTGCAGCTGTTGGTTTTTGGGAATTTTTGTTGGTGGTTACATTCTTTTCATCTGCTTTCTTAATTGAAGAAAGGCCAGCTTTGGGTTGCTGTTCTTGATCTGGATAAATCTTTGGAAATTTAATATAACTGTCCTTGAGAATATTGTTTTTTCGTCTGTCAAAACTATCGATCTCTTTTTTTAATTGCCAATTATTCAACAGGTCGTATTTCTGTCGATCCGTATTGATCTCAAGGGCTTCCATTTCGAATTGAGAAAGATCAAAAATCTTAGTCCACTCTTTGAACTTGGTCTCAGTCAATGGGTATGATCTAGTCTTGTCTTCTTTGTTTAGTTCAGATGGATCTTCACGATATTGGCTGCCATCTTCTAATTTCATGATGAAGAAACTGCCATCTTCGGAAGAATACATTTCTCCATCTTCAGCTGAAACCATATTTATCAGATTGCTTTGACCGGTATGATCGTATATGAGAATATCTTCAATCCCTACTCCATCCTCATCTTTATTACCGACCCTGATGACAAAATTTTTGAAGTCTTCATTGAATACTCCTTCTACAATTGACAATGATGTTTTGGCTTTTTTTACAGAATGCCATCGGTATTTGAATTGATAGTTGGCATTAGGACGGAGGTAATTTGAAGCAAAAAATGAGAATAATCCGGTCAAAATCGCAATCATGATACCTGCACCCATGACTCGAAAAAGTGAAATGCCAGCTGACTTAAAACTCGACAATTCATGACGTTCTGAAAGATTACCGAAAACCAATACAGAAGATATGAGTATAGTAACAGGAATGGCCATAGGGATAATGGTCACCGCGAAGTAAAAAATCAGCTCAAGTATTAGGCCCAGAGAAACTCCTTTACCGATGATTTCATCAATATACTTCCATAAAAACTGCATCACAAGGACAAATTCAGCCACCAAAAAGGCAAATATATAAGGCGGAATAAAGCCCTTTACCACCAATTTATCGAGTAATTTCACGTTTGCAAAGATATTGTGACTCAATGAATTACAAAGGTTTAACGAACTTTAGAACTATTATTTGAAAAAAATCTTTAAAAATCGTAACAAAAATTTCTGAACCAACGTCTTGATCTCGTAATGCAACATGAAGAACTGATGAATATGATTTTGCCATATAAGGATAAACTCTTCCGGTTTGTTTTGAGACTTGTCAACGACACTTTCGATGCAGAGGAAATTTTGCAGGATTTGATGGTCAAAATATGGAAGAAAAAAGATCAGTTTGTCACCATTGAAAACAAGGAGGCATGGTGTATGACGGTCGTCAGAAATCTTGCTTATGATAAACTGAGAAAAAGAAAACAGCGAACCCAAGACATTGAAGAGCAATATGATTTAAGAGACAAAGCTGTGGCTCCAGATGTCGCATTAGAGCAAAAAGATGCTTTGAGAAAAGTCAAAGAAGTCATTGCTCAATTACCCAAAGATTTGAGAACAGTAATACAATTGAGAGATATAGAACAATATAGCTATCAAGAGATAGCAGATATAACAGGTTGGACCCTTGGTAAGGTTAAAATAAACTTGCATAGAGCAAGGAAAACACTACAGCATTCACTTATGAAAATTGAATTATGAAAATGGATTCGATTCAAGCAAAATTATTGTTAGACCGATATTGGGAAGGAGAAACCAGTATCGAAGAAGAAAATCAACTTAAAGAATTTCTTCTTACAGAGGAAGGTAGGAAATCCTTTCCTGAAGCAAGTGCTTTGTTCGTTTTCTACAGTGCCGAATCAACATTATCAATCGATGAGTCGAAATTGACTGAGAAAATCGATGATAAGAGTGGTGGTGGATCAGATCCAAAAGTGATCCCATTCAATTTTTCAATGTTTAGAAAAATAGCTGCAGTATTTTTAATAGTCTTTGGAGGTTATTTCGTTTGGCAAAATGTAATGTCTCTTCAAGTTTCGACAGATCGTATCGTTGAAGTTGAGGATCCGAAAGAAGCACTTCGAATTACCAAAGAAGCATTGGCCCTCGCGGGCTTCAAGATGAAACAAGGAGATGCACATCTTAAAAAAAGCCTCTCTAAATTAAGTTTTACTCGCATTATTAAACATGACAATTAAGAACATGAAAAATATTATTTGTTTCTTGACCATTATGGTATTCACTGTTAGCTCGTATGCGCAGCAAGATGCCATTGATAAATTTTTTCAATCTTATAAAGAAAGTGACAACTTCACTTCAGTATTCATCAGTCCTAAAATGTTTCGCCTTATTGGCAATATGGGCGATGATGAAATAGACGCAGATACAAAAGATGTTATCTCAAACTTGACAGGACTCAAGATTCTTTCTTCTAATGAAGAAGCCGGCGATGGAATGGCTCTTTATAATGAAGCAAAGAAAATGATCGATACCCGTGAGTATGAAATACTTATGGAGGTCCGTGACGATGACTCTTTGGTTGATTTCCTTGTGAAAGATTCTAACAATGAGAACACTATTGACGAATTGCTACTCATGATAGGTGGAAAAGAATTTACCTTGATCAGTTTTGTTGGAAAAATACATCTTAATAAGATTGGCAAACTTGCAGAATCAATTGAAATAGACGGTATTGAACATCTTGATAAGTTAGACGACAACTAAGATGATTAACAAAAAGTAGATTAAAATTAGGCAGGTTTAAAACCTGCCTTTTTTATTTGTTCGGTTTCCATGATTTTTTCTTTACCTTGAAAAAGCCCCACACTTCTTCGAACTTAAAAGAAACGATGTATGAAAGAAACTGAATACTTGGTCATTCCTTTTGAACCAACCGTATCACCAAAAGAAACTTATGGAGTTATTGCAAATCAAGTACACGAGTTACTTGTAAAATATGGGAGTGAAGGTTGGGAGTTTTTAAGAATAGATAATGTGAAGGCTAAATTAAAAGGAAATCTTCTCTACGGAGACACACAAAAGATAGATGCACAAATCATGATTTTCAAGAGACGAATTCTATAAAAGGAAAAATAATTCAAGAAAGCTTTCACTAAATCAAAAATTAATTTACAATATTTGTGTTGTGATAATAAAAGTAGCATACAATTTACATCATCATCATTTTCATACTTGTTCTCAGACGAGTTGAATTTGATTTATTTGTAATTAAAAATATTTCTAACCCGTTTGAGTGAATCAAACGGGTTTTTTATTTGAATCACCTTTGGTTTACTCAAACAAATAAAATGGAATGAGTAAACTGAAAATTGCCATACAGAAGAAAGGCCGACTTCACGAAAGTTCCCTTAAGCTATTGCGTACTTGTGGATTAAAGATTGGCAATAGTACCAGCAAATTAAAAACCCAGGTTCAGAATTTTCCTCTTGAAATCCTGTTTTTGAGAGATGATGATATACCGAAATATGTTCAGCAAAACATTGCGAATATTGGGATCATAGGAGAAAACGAGGTGTTGGAAAATGAAGTCAATGTTGATATTGCTTTGAAATTGGGCTTTGCAAAGTGCAGGTTGAGTCTTGCCATTCCAAGGCAAACAGACTATGAAAGTATTTCATTCTTTAGCAACAAGAAAATAGCTACAAGCTACCCGAAAATTTTAGCAAGATATCTGAAAGACAATCATCTAACTGCTGTTGTAGAGGAAATCAGTGGCAGCGTTGAGATCGCACCAGGCATTGGTCTAGCTGATGCTATCTGTGATTTGGTGAGCTCAGGAAGCACATTGCAAATGAATGGCTTGAAAGAAGTCGAAACCATTCTTCAAAGTCAAGCTGTGCTAATAAGTAATATTGGCTTATCTGATGAAGAAGTCAAAGTTCTTGATCAATTGAAATTTAGGATCAATGCAGTCAAAGCAGCAAGGAAAAATAAGTACATTCTTCTCAACGCACCGAATGACTCTATTAATAAAATTATAGATATACTTCCTGGTATGAGAAGTCCGAGTATCATTCCTTTAGCGGATCCTGGGTGGTCAAGTGTACATTCAGTTGTTAATGAAGAAGACTTCTGGAATGTGATTGAGAAGGTAAAGAGTCTTGGTGCAGAAGGTATTCTTGTTTCTTCCATTGAAAAGATGATTGTGTGATGAAAAGCTATCAAAATCCAAAGAGAGATTCTTGGCCATCACTAATAATTAGGGGGACGAATTATTCTCTTGAGACGAAGAAGACAGTCAAAGAAATTATTGACACGGTCAAGATCAAAGGAGATGCTGCGATGTATGAGTATTCTGAAAGATTTGACAAGGTGAAGCTTGACAATTTAAAAGTAGCAAAAGAAAATATTCAGAATGCTGAGGTAGATGCTCAACTTGAAGAAGCAATTGATGTTGCTATTGGAAACATTACAAAATTTCACGAATCTCAAATAGAGGAACCTCGAAAGATAGGAACCACAGAAGGTGTTCAATGTTGGAGGGAGTCAAGAGCTGTGCAAAATGTGGGACTCTATGTGCCTGGAGGAACCGCCCCACTCTTTTCAAGCTTGATCATGCTGGGTGTCCCTGCGAAACTCGCTGGATGTAAAAACATAATTGTGTGTACTCCACCAAACAAATATGGCACCGTTGATCCAGCCATTTTATATGTCGCAAAAAAGCTTGAGATCAGTGAAATATTCAAAGTGGGCGGAGCTCAGGCTGTTGCAGCAATGTCTTTTGGAACGGAGAGCATTCCAAAGGTTGAAAAGATTTTCGGGCCTGGAAATCAATTTGTCACAATGGCAAAACAATTGGTTTGGGAGTATGGCACATCCATAGACATGCCTGCCGGACCTAGTGAGGTTTTAATCATTGCAGATGACACAGCTCAAGCTTCATTTATAGCCAGTGACCTACTTGCACAAGCAGAACATGGACCCGATAGTCAGGTGGTATTGCTTAGCAATAGTAACTCTTTATTGGCCGAGGTTGAAAGAGAAATAAAATTGCAGATAAAGAAATTACCAAGGGAGAAGATTGCAGCTGAAGCCTTGGACAATAGTTATTTTTTAAAATTCAATGAGCTGGAAACATGTGTAGCTTTCAGCAATTTCTATGCACCCGAACACCTTATTATCAACACACAGGAAAATGAAATGCTGACAACGATGGTGCAGAACGCGGGCTCTGTCTTTATAGGCCAATATAGTTGTGAGGCATTGGGCGATTATGCCAGCGGTACAAACCACACGCTTCCCACAAATGGTTTTGCCAGAAAGTATAGCGGTGTTTCATTGGATAGTTTTATTAAGAAAATCACTTTCCAAAAAATCAGTAAAAACGGAATACAAAATCTTGGACCTTTTGTTGAAAAAATGGCCCAAGCTGAAAATCTGATGGCACATAAAAATTCAGTTACGATACGATTGGAAAAACTAAAAAGAGATAAAACAAAATGAATTTAGAACAACTTATTCGTCCAAATATTTTGAATCTAAAACCCTACTCGAGTGCAAGGAATGAATTCGAAGGGGAAGCTAAAGTTTTCCTAGATGCAAATGAAAATCCATTTGGAGAGTTCAACAGATATCCAGATCCTCTCCAAAGAAAATTGAAGGAAAGTATCTCAAAATATAAAGGCATTGACAAGTCGCAAATATTTTTGGGGAATGGTAGTGATGAGATTATTGATATTATCATGCGAACTTTTTGCGAGCCCAATGTGGATGCCATATTAAGTTTTACGCCTGGATATGGGATGTATGAAGTTTCCGCGTCGATCAATGCTTTGCGATCAATGAAGCAGAAATTAGATGATCGTTTCCAGCCTTGTGTGGAAGATACTTTGGAAATGATCAAAGGAAAAAATGTAAAGGTCATGTTCATTTGCTCCCCCAATAATCCAACAGGTAATATCATAGATGAGGCTAAAATTGAGAGGCTAGCTAAAAATTTCAATGGGATACTGGTTATAGACGAAGCATACATTGACTTCAGTAGAAGCAAGAGTAGTGTCTCAATGCTTGACAAATATAAAAATGTCATTGTTCTCCAAACCATGAGCAAGTCATTTGGTGCTGCTGGTATTAG
>JAHDDD010000160.1 GCA_020629535.1 Saprospiraceae bacterium | reverse complement strand
ATCAATTGTTGACAGAGAAGAAGGTAGTCATTGAAAATGGGGAACAATTCTTATTAGTAAAAATACCATTGATCAAAATCGCATTATGAAAAAATTACTGATTTTTGAAGATGAAATTCCAGCCTTTCATAAGCTTGAATCAACCTTGAAAAATTCCAATACTCCTTTTGAAATTTTAGGCTGGGCCAAATCAATTGACGAAGCGAAAACATTGATTAAAGAGCATAAAGATGTTGACCTCATTCTTTCTGACATTGAATTACTAGATGGAAACTCACTTTCTATTTTTGAAAATGAGTCCATTTCCACACCAATCATTTTCATCACAGCATTTGACCAATACTTACTACGGGCATTCAAAACCAACGGTATTGCGTATTTGTTAAAGCCCTACTCTCTCGAAGATTTTAACATGGCCCTCGAAAAATTTCAACTCCTTTTTAACACAAAGCAAGAATCCATTGATCGTCAATTACTGACGGAACTCAGAACCGCTATTGAAAAAAGATCAAAACGATACAAACAACGTTTTACTATTAAGAAGAAAAACGGCATTCATATTCTTGGCACTGAAGAAATTCCTCTCTTCAAAGCAAATGGTGATTTTGTCTTGGCTTTTGATTCTGAATGTAGAAAACATGTCATCAATGCAGGGATCAGTCAAATTGTAGAAATGATTGATCCAGGAAAATTCTTTAGAATCAATCGAAGCGAAATTATTCAATATTCATTTATTGATAAGATAGAAAGTTACTTTAAAAATCGCCTCATTGTTAAGCTTAAAGGCATTGACGATCAATGCATCACGAGTACAAGCAAAACACCTGATTTTCGAAAATGGCTTGATCAATAATACTTTCCGAATCCCGTAAATTTGTTGTAGCTTGGCTTCAAAGCCAATACAGTGAAAGCTCTTGTTTTACATAAATATGGTGATGCTGACAAAGCATTTAAATTAGAAGAAGTCGCCGCTCCAGAAATCAATAATGATGAGGTCTTGATTGATGTTCATAGTTCAGGATTAAACTTTGCAGATGTAGTTGCCCGAAGAGGAAAATATCCTGATGCTCCTAAAAATCCTGCAATCTTGGGTTATGACGTTGCTGGTAAAGTTACTCAAATAGGAAGTAACGTCTCGCATGTATCTGTTGGCGATAGAGTGACCGCATTAACACGGTTTGGAGGCTATGCCTCTGTGGCAAAAACCATGAAAGAAGGAGTGGTCAAGATCCCTGATGAAATGACTTTTGCTGAGGCTACAGCGTTAAGCACGCAGTATTGTACTGCCTACTATTGTGCACACGAATGTATTCAATTGAACGAAGGAGACAAAGTACTCATCCACGCTGCCGCAGGTGGTGTAGGTACTGCTTTGGTTCAAATGGCAAAAAATGCAGGGTGCTATATATTTGGTACAGCCAGTAGTTCGAAAATTGAATATTTAAGACAAATGGGTGTGGACCAACCCATAGATTACACAACTGAGAACTTCAGTTCCATCATCAGCAAAGACAAGCAAACCGTCGATTTTATATTTGATAGCATTGGTGGAAAAACCTTCAAAGATGGAATGAAAATATTGAGCAAAGGCGGAAAGATGGTCACTTTCGGCGCAGCAGCTCAGATGGGAGAAGGTCTTGCATTTATAAAATCATTGCAGTTATTGTTTGGTTTTGGTTTCTATAGCCCAATACAATTATTAATGAAATCGCAAGGGATCATAGGTGTGAATATGCTTCGAATTGCTGACAACAAACCTCTCGTTTTGCAACGCATTCTAAACAACGTCACCAAGCTGTATACAGACGGAATTATTAAACCCAAGATTGGTGCGACGTTTCCAATTTCCGAATATGTCAATGCACACAACTTTCTCGAAAATCGAAAATCCATCGGTAAAGTGGTGATGGAATGGTCATAAATCAACAGCTAACATATTGTAATAATTTGTAATATGTATATTGGTATTTAAATACCACTTTGGCATGAAAATCAAATATGGTTCACATGTCCCTTCTTCGCTTTATCATGAATTAAGCATCTACAAAATCATGCTTTCTTTTGAAAACTGTCTATAACTTATTGCCACGGATATCAGTGCAAGAATAATTAAAGAAACAACCACTACGATGTAATAGGCCGGTTGAATGGTTCCAGCTACAATTTCCTTGGTTGCCAAAGCCACATTCAAAATTGGAATCATGACTGTAGTCCAATTTAATTCTATACCTGGAAGCACAGCAACCAATGCTGGTACGATAACAATAAAAGAAACTGGCGTAACAATACTTTGGGCTTCTTTAAAACTTTTGGCACGTACGATCATGGCAGAAATGACGCCAGCAAAAAAGATCGCCATTGGTATCAACATCGCAAAAAGCATTGCAATGAATTTCCAACCAACAATGGCAGACAAAGATTCAAGAATATCTTCGGGCAAATCAGGTAAAAACTTTGTTGCCAAAAACAGCCCTATAATGGTCATGACAGCGGCTGATAATCCGACCAATGCAATCGTAAAAACCTTTCCCAAAAGAATATTAAACTTTGAAGCAGGTACGGTAAGCAACGTTTCAATTGTACCCCTTTCTTTTTCTCCTGTAATCAAATCTAGAGCTGGATACATGCATCCCATAAAACAAAAAATGATAAAAATGTATGGAAGAAATCCACCGACCGTCTGACCTATCTGTTCTTTTGGTGAAGCTATGTTGAACCTCAAAAGATCAATGGGGTAAATGGCATCTTTTGTAATTTCGAGAGCTGCTATTCTCTGGTCTAAAATATCATTTTCAAAGTCGTCGATGAGCTCTGTCATACGATCTTTCACCAACAGATTCGTCGACTTAAACCATACATTTACTTTAGAGGTCTTCATCTCTGCCATCTTCGAAACGTAATTGCTTGGGAAGCCAACCATTGCATCAAGACTATCAGCTAAAATTTGATCTCTACCCGACTCCAGGGTCATGCCTGAAACCAATTCAAATTTAGCGGTGTCAAGCTTGGAAATAAATTCTGCAGGAGCATCAAGCATCGCAATTTTGAGTTTCTTATTCTCTTCCTTTTCCATGATGATGGAAGTCAGTTTGGTCATACCATACAGCAATACTGGGATAAATATTGCAGGCATCAAGATTGCTGTCAGCAGTGTTCTTCTGTCCCTTAGTGTATCAATGAGCTCCTTCTTAAATACAGTCAAAATGGTTTTCATGGAGTTTCTACTTTTTGATTGTGATCGGCATTTTCTACTACTTGAATAAAGGCCTGAGTGAGCGAGATTCCTGAAAATTCTTTTCTGAAATTATCCATGGTATCCTTAAAGACCAGATCTCCTTTTGAAATGATGGCAAGATCATCACACAACAGGTCAACTTCACTCATGATGTGTGATGAAAAAATAACAGTCTTCCCTTCTTCCTTGCATTTACGAATAAGATCAATGATATTGTTTGCTGTGATTACATCTAGTCCAGATGTGGGTTCATCAAAGATGACCACTTCAGGATCGTGAATCATACTTCTAGCAATGGAAACTTTTTGTTTCATTCCTGTACTCATCTGGGCAATCCTCTTCTTTGAAAAATCATGAATCCCCATGGTCGTAAATAACATATCTTTCCGCTCTTCGTAATGCTTTTTATCCATACCATGAAGCTTCGCAAAGTATTCTACGGTTTCACCTGGTGTGAGCCTGTCATACAAGTTTGTGGAACCTGTGAGAAAACCAATTTTACTTCTTACGAGGTTTGGGCTAGAGGTAACATTTTCACCACACACTTTAATCTCGCCACTGGTAGGTTTTAATATCGTAGCAATCATTCTTAGCGTCGTGGTTTTGCCTGCTCCATTGGGACCAAGCAGAGAATATATACGACCGGGAAGACATTCAAAGCTAATGCCATTTACAGCATTTATTGAATTGGCCGTTGTCTGCAGTTCCTTTTTTTGCTGCTTGTTTAAACTATATGTTTTGGAAACATTTTGGACGTTGATCATCTCCTTTGTTTTTCAATGATAAGGATAACAAATTATTTCCTAATCAATGAAATTCTTAGATAAAGATGTGCTCAACATCGTCGGAATTTCTAAAATCTTCCCAGAATCTGAACTTTATGATATTACCTTTTATAATTTGAATATTTTCCTTTGGACAATGTTTGCGCCCTTGATCGTTTTCAATTGAATATTATACATTCCTTCATTGAGTTCTGACATGTCAATGGTTCCATTGGTTTTACCCGATAAAATGACTTGTCCTTGAAGATTTATAATGGCATAATTCAAGTCTTCTGAGAATCCAGTAATTTTCAGAAAGTCAGAAACCGGGTTTGGCGAAATTTTTATTTTATCAGCCAATTCATCCAAAGAAGAGATTGAATTTTCATCCAATGTAGCTCTCAACATAAATGGAATGTCGAATGAACAAGATTCATTCACCCAGCAACCGGTTTCGCCGTCTGCGAAAGGGAAAATATCAACCTTCAAATCTCGGGAACAATTGTTCTCTAAATCTTCCAATTCTTTTACTTTTAGATCAAAGCAAAATTCAACAGATTGAGAAGAACCGCAACCACCAGGTAAGCCCCACATGGTGTCTGGCGTTCCGTCATTTTCACAATTAGATCCGCCTGGCGAAACCATCCACCATCCTGCTGGTAATAAACTACCAGGTTCAAGCCCTTCTTGACCTAACTGCAATCCCATTCTTCCGTCGCATTCTGTTGTCGATTCCAGAATTGGGCTAAATACATTGTAATCGACCAATCCTTCATCAAGCCATTCTGCGTTTGTAGGGCCCTGATTTGCTAAAGGTGTTTCATCTAAATCCCATCCGCCACCGACCACAGGAATTACACCCTGAATCCACTGGCAATTGTTCGATTCTGGTTCACCAATAGCGCCTATTATAAAATCAATGTGACAGCAAAAATTTACGGTTTCCCCCGGGAAATACGGTCCTGTATTTTCAAGATTTGGATTTTCAGGTCTTGTCACTGTGACATCAATGGTTTCTGCACAATCTGTCAATAACACGAAAGACTGGACACAAAGATTGAACTCTTCATCAATGTTATTGACACCGATATAGTATGTGCTTTGTGGTACTATTTTGTGATTGAAAAACGATTCTGTCGTTTCTATTAATTTCACTCCTTCACAATCATTTTCAATTAAGCAAATACTTGAATTATTCTTATTGATACTCACAGAAAGATAATTTGCGCCTTCGTCCGAACTGACTTCAAACCACTTGGTGCCGCAATTTGGATCACAGACCATGTTTAAGTCCACTTGAGCACACACACTTCCTGCCCCAGTGACAGGGGCCAGTGTTTGTCCATCTAATTCGGATGAGAACATGAGACATAGGATGGCAAGGAAAGTAGATAGTTTCATTTTGATTATGGTTTGTCTAATATTATAATGTGATTAAAAAATGATTCGTTGCAAATAATTGTAGTTTTTTACAATTTTTCATGGGATGATTTTAAGTTGAAGGGGTATCTTTGCGCTTTCTGGCCACGTAGTTCAACTGGATAGAATATCAGATTTCGGCTCTGAGGGTTGAGGGTTCGAATCCTTCCGTGGTCACCTGAATCCCTGTCAATGATCTTGGCAGGGATTTTATTTTGGATCTCTGACAATTCTAAATCCAATATTTGCAGATTTTGTTTCTGCAGATTCTCTTTCTCTATAATTTACTTTACACAACTCATCTAGATCATCCTAAGCTGTTGACATAAATACAAATGATCCTCCGTGCATATGCTAACGTAGCTACGTATGTTATCAATTCTCCTTATTACTATTTGCAAGAATAGATCTATAATGGGTTATAAATAAATCTAGTATGCTTAGCATTTAATTCTAAATGATCAGTGAAAATTGTTTGAATCCGAAACTCGTTAAAGCTTTTGTTAAAAAAAGCTTGTGCCGAGACAGAAGATCCTGTTTGATGCAACTAAATGAATAATATCAAATAAAAACTTAATTATGAAGAACTGTTTACTCAAACTTACTTTCTCAATTTTTGTCTCTTTAACTGTACAGACTTTGTACTGTCAAGATGTGCTCAAATTATGTGCACAAGGGGTCCAAAATTCCAACACGGTTGAACTTAATATGGTAGTTGAAAATTTCAAAAATGTGTCCGCATACCAATTTGGTATCGCATGGGATAGAACAAAATTTGAATTTGAATCCGTCGGAAACTTTAACCCAAAATTGATTGGATTGTCAGAAAATCTTTTTTCTCCCGAAGAAGAAAATGTCCCGCAGCAAGTTTCTCTGATAAGAACACTATGGGTAAGCCCAGACGCTACAGGCATCCAACTTGAGGACGGCGAAGTACTTTTTACGGTCACATTGACAACAAAAGATAATGGAGGAATTAATGATTTCTTTGGAATCGCTCCGAGTTCAGACTTTAAAATTGAATTCGCAGACGGTAACGCGAACCTTATTGATGTAGATGTGGAAGGAGATAGTTGTCAAGTATTGTACTTCTCAAATCTGACCAGTGTAGAATCCGATTTGCAAAATGATGAGTTTACATATTTCCCCAATCCAGTTGACGATGCATTGACCATTAGCTCAAAAACAAATTTGAATGGGAGATTAGAAATTATCAATGCCAGCGGCAATAGACTATTAAAAACAGATATCAATAGCTTTAACCAAAGTGTACAAAATGTATCAGATTTCCCACCTGGCATATACATTTTAAGATTCGAAAGCTACGATTCTAGAAAAACAAATATCTCGCGATTCATTAAGATATAAAGGTATCTTCTTAGAATTACTGTTACGACCTGAGGTGGATGCGGAATACATTACCTCGGGTTTTTTCATAGGCATAAGTGACTAAAAAGAACTAAAAAATGTGGGCTGCAGTGTAAAATAGACGCTGCATGATCAATTGTTATTGTTTTTATTAATTTTTTCATCTTGTATTTTTAAAGACAAGCCGGATTTTCTTAACTTAAGGTTAACATTAACCCTTTTATTGTGAGAAAACCAGCTTTGTGGCAGCATTGCTTTTTGACGATTTTCCAAATTTGTAATGCAAGGCCATTATCATCACAATTATATACCAACTTCTTTTTAACGATATCATTTATTCTGTGTACGAATTTCGCATACAGTCAATGCGGTATTTCAAATATTCAATTAGAAATTACCTCCATTGTGGGCGCAAATGTTATCAATGGAACATCAACGATTGGAGCAGGATCAAATAATGGAGTCGAAGTCATTGGTCCAACCCTTGAAATTGATGCTACTGAATGCGGAGAAATTGCAGTTGAAGTCACTTTAACTTATACTTGGAATCAAGGAGGTTCGGACGAAGCTTGGCTTCATGGATTTTCTTTTGATGCAAGTCCAGGATGGACATCAGCGGCAGCGGGAGGTCTTCCTGCAGGTTGGGATTACTATGATTCTGTCACAGGAGATTGTTCTGGTGATACATATACAAATGGATACTTTTTTGATGAATGTACAGTCTTCCCTGGTGGTGCTTCTTGCAGCTGTTTTTTGGGAGAATGTGAGGCTTGCAATAGTCCTGGAGATAATTGGGGATATGATTGTGGTGTTGGAGGAAGCGAGGGTGATTGTCCTGATTTCACCTTCAACCTGAATTACTGTCCCTCTACTGCTGGAACCGCGATGGAACAAATTTCTTTTTTCATAACAAATGATGGAGCCTCAGGTTCTTGGTCTGATGGTGGTGAATGCGTTTTTCTGCTTACCTACCCGATGACCATAACGTCTGCCGGAGTCGCTGTAAACGAAGACAATCTTGGACCAAATTGCCCTGGAACTTGCTATACCTTAGATGCAGGTGATGGGTGTGATGGCTACGCTTGGAGTACTGGTGAAACAACACAATCTATTGAAGTATGTCCTGATGTAGATACTGAATATATGGTCACTGTACAAAGTTGTGGACCGGATTTGGTAGGTACTTTCACCGTTGTCACAGAAGAATGTTGCGCAGCAGAAGCAGGCATGGTAACGAATCCAACGGTTGTTTGCCCTGGGAGTATGACGAGCATTACCGCTTCGGGTTATAATGATGGAACTGCATATACGAACCTTATTCTTATAACAAATTCTAATGGAGATATAATAGAAGTTTTATCAACACCAGGAGATTGGATTGTTCCTGCATGTGCTATTTTCAATTTTTACTCTTTCAATTATTTAACGGCCGATGGCACAGTGATCGTTCCTACAGTGGGATCAAATGTTTCAACCATCGATTGTACAACTCCATGTTGCGATTTGTCAGAAATGGCAATGCTCGATTTTACTGAAATGGAAGCTCCAACCATTACTCCTCCAACCATGCCCACATTTTCTTGCTACCAAGATTATCTTGATAACTTTGGTGGTGTACCTGATGCAATGTGGTCAGATAATTGTTCTGCTGGTGGAATGGTACCTGGAATGGAAACAGATGATTCTGCAAACGCATGTGACGGGGGTACCATTACTTTTGAATACACTGCAACAGACGATTGCGGAAATGTAACAACAGAAACTGTACAATTAACAATACCTCCTCAAGCTGCCTCAAATTGGCAAATGCTACCAGAGTCAAACATTGAGGTTGTCTGTGGCGATCCGATTCCAGCTGCTCCAATGCTGTCATATGACAATGGAGAAATGGCTCCTTGCAATAATAATGGTACGTCACCAGCTCCAACAACATCTGGTGACGATCCTCCAACGGCCTGTGGCGATGTTTTGATAAGAACATGGTCGGGGGTGATGGATAATTGTGGGAATATACTTCCCGATTTTGAACAAATGGTTACCATTGTTGATAATATTCCCCCATCTTTTGATTCAGACCCACAACCAATTAACAATTTAGCTTGTGGAGAAATGATTCCAATGCAAGAAAATTTAACTGCCTCAGACAACTGTGGTACGGCATTGATTACAACAGATACAGACATACCGTCTGATGCTTGCGCTGGTGCAACCATAACTTATACTTGGACTGCCACAGATGATTGTGGCAACACCGCAGACACCCAATTAATATTTCAAGTTGAACCAGATGACGTTCCTCCTGTAGTAGATGGATCAGGGTTGATGGATGTCAATATCACATGTACTGATATGATCCCGGATCCAGAGACAGTGCAAGCAACTGACAATTGTGACCCAGCATTCCCGATGGATGTCACAGGAGTAATTCAGGGTGAATCTGGCGATGGTTGTAGTACAGATAGAGTGATT
>JAHDDD010000159.1 GCA_020629535.1 Saprospiraceae bacterium | reverse complement strand
ACAACGTATTTGTCCGTACCGTTAACCTTCTCAGTGGTCACATACTGCATGGTATTTATGCCTCCACTATAATTGGCTCCCAATCTTAATTCTAAAGCATCATTGGGTCTGTAGGTTAATCCTCCACCTGCATAGATATAATTCAATGCTTCGTCTTTTGAAATGTCTGCAGCTACATTACCGAATGCGACCAACTTTTTTCTATTGTCACCATTGAACCAAATGAATGGCCCCCATGCTGGCATTCTTCGAAACCTAGGGCCTCCTCGCAAAGCGCTGTAATCATAAAATATAGGTGTCAAATTCACACCAGCTCCCATCCAATAATTATTTTGCAAATGGGCATTGAAATTGAAGTTCCAAGCCACACTATTCAGTTCTCCAGCAAAATTGGTTACATACCAATGATTATAATTTACTCTGAAATTTCTGAATATTGAGAATGGTTCATTCCACACTCTGCTTGCCCATAAAAAATGTCTCACATCATCCGAAATTCTCTGAAAACCTACATCATTCAATTCCAAAGATGGCGATCTCCAAGTCACCCCACCTTCGAACATATAATTTCCGTTACCAATTCGTGATAGTTTGATATGTCCTCCAGTTCCGGTCAATGAAGTTGTGCTTGTATCCACCTCAAGGTGTTCAGCATCTTCCCTATTGAATAGGTGACGCAGTCCTGTCTGCGTTTGTTGTATTGAATTTTTTGAGCCATTCACATGACTGGTGATCACATTGCCCGAAAGGGTCCATACACGATCATTCCATTGATGTCTGAAATCCAATCCACCTGTCAAAGCATTCTTGTGCAGAAAGTCCAAATTCTCTTCAAGCTTTCGATGTGTACTTGTGAAGATTCCACCAATAGAAGAGTTTCTATCATTAAAATCTCTGACTGCTCTTCCCACAAAATAGTTTGTCAATGGCTCTACCAATTCTCTTCTATCTCCATCAGGAGAAACGATGTTTGCGTATTCAGCTTGTGTAACTGTTTCCAAAACACCAAGGGACCAGCCATCTTTGGTTTTACCACTCAATTTTGCTGCCCCGAGAATGGTCGTATTTCTGGGCATTTCAAAAAATTCATTGGAACCTACACTTGGGTAACCAGAAGGTGATCTTCCAATTCGCCTGCTGTAAAAAACGTTATCAGAACCAAACGCATTCCCTGATTCTGGATTCGAAATCCGATAGTCAAAAATGTTGCTGTTTTCAATAAAAAAAGGTCTGCGTTCATCAAAAAAGATTTGAAAACCATCAAGCGCGATGGCTGAAGGATCTGCTTCCACCTGGCCAAAATCAGGATTGATGGTCAGGTCAAGCATCAATGAATTAGTCAAAGCTATCTTCGCATCCAATCCGGCATTCAGTTGGGCATCTTTACCAGTTTGAAATGGATTGCCTTCAATCTTTTCGTCTCGTTCCAAACCAGCAACAACAAAAGGTTGGATCTCCACTTGCCTCTTCGGTTGCAACCCATCCAAACCACTGAGTTCACCAAATTTACTGACCCATCCCGACGCATCTAACGCTATCGGTTGCCAAACGACTCTTTCTTCTTCGCGGAAAATTTTCCTTTGCACCTGAAGGCCCCAATGTTGCTTATTGCTCGGATCAAATCGCAGTTGGCCTAAAGGAATTTTCATTTCAGCTGTCCATCCTTTATCATCAACCTGAGCGTCTGTGTACCAAATCGGATCCCAATTTTCATCAGAACGGGCTCCGTCTAGACTCAGGTATTCGTCAGACTTTACACCGGCTGCATTGACAATAAATGAGAAACTGGTTTGCTTGTCACAATAACTGTCAAAACTCACCAATACCCAGTCGCCATCAAATCGATCTCTTCTAGTGAGTCGACTCACGATTTTTTCCGGCTCCTTGTCATAACATCTGAAGGCTACATAAATGAAATTATTGTCAAACAAAATTTTGAACTTGGTAGCCTGGCTTGCTGGATCTCCTTCGTTCGGTCTTCGCTGAATAAAACTAGAATCCCATTCAATCATATCCCATACTTCATCATTGATGTCTCCATCAATTTCTGGTGCTGAAGTATCTCCCATGTGTTTTGTCGTATACAACTTACGTTCATATGGTTCGTCCTGACATAAAAGCTGATTATTCCAGATAAAAAAGAATATAGGTATGGCTATTATGTATTTCATAATTGACTGTTTTAAATGCGTTTAAAATTGATTAGTTATTCCTTGGGGACTTATGCGATGGGATCTCAGAGATATCTTAGATAAATATTTCCTGTACTCGTTTGTAGTATAAATTCATTACTTGATTGGCGTTTACCTTCTAGTTTTTTATTCTTGTAATCCGATTTTTTATCTCCACAACTTGAATAATTTTGAATACCCACATCAGGAGAAACTTCCAGATCGGTATCATTGAAAAATCTACCGGTCATTTCAATGTGATAGCCTACCAGACCTTGAATTGGGTCTTCGAAACTCATATCAATGTTGCCCGATTTGGTTTGAATATCTGAATAGCCATTCGGATTTTCCGTGTACTTTATGACAATATTTCCACTGATGGTGTTGGATCTAATTATCCCACTGACGCCGTCCAGAATTATATTCCCACTTGTAGAATATGCCTCAAGAGTCTCAGATGATATTTCATGCAAATGAAGATTTCCACTTACGGTCGAGGCCAATACTTTCGTTCCTTGAATGTCTTCCATCTTGAGACCTCCACTTACATTTTTCACCTTTACTATGTTGGCTTTAATATTCTGTACATTCTTTATATTCCCAGAAATATTTCGGACCACAATATTGGTATTCTTAGGAACCATGACCTTAAAATCATGCTCATAGGAATATTGACCATAAGTGGAACCTAAGTCTGTTCGTATATAGGCACATTCATCTTCATTGTAGTTTATGTCAGGAGCATTCACATAGCAAAAAATTTTGTTGCCGCTTGATTTACAAACAACTCCAATAACGTTCCTTGCTTCTTCTAAATTTGCATCTGAATCTGCATAAATAAATTGGTTATATTGAACTTGAACTTCTGGTCTATCCCAGCCTTCGAGTTCTATATCACCATTGACATTATCTAGTTTGAAATAATTTTCGCCATCTAGATTTTCAAAACTATAACTTTGAACATTGACCTTTGTGCCTTTTACATCATATTCTTGTGCATGACAAAGTACACCCAGTACGATCATGACGATCGTTAAAAAATAGCTTTTCATAACTTTCTTGCTTTAATTAATAAATACCTGCGACGATATCATTGCACGGTACTGTTTGAAATCAATAACCGTGAATTTTCAATTTTGTGTATTTACACAATGATGTGTTTTTTATTCCGTCTCTTATTCTGTTCTTAATAAATGAAATACTAACGCCATGGATATGTGCGCTAACCACGTCTTCAATGTTTACATTTGTAACACCCAGATTTCTGGCCTTTTCAGCAAAGTCAGATTTAACTCCATGAATCTTTGCTTCAACTACATCTCCAGGATCTAAATTATTAGCAAAAGCCTTTTGCAATTCTTTCGCATATTCGGGATTCACTCCATGAATTTTCATTTCAATCAAGTCATCAATATCTGCTTCATCGTCAAAAATCTTCATCATCTCTTTGGCAAAACTGCTGTTCATACCGTGAATCTTTGCCTCAATAACTTTATCAAACTGCAATTCATCACCGATATAATTGCTCAAGTCATTGACAAAGTATGTGCTCACACCATGAATCTTCATCTCCACCAATGTTTTTGCGCTAGGCATTCCAAGATCTGCCTCAATCATCTTCTTGGCATAATCAGAAGTAACGCCATGAATGGCAAAATCTGCCAAATCATCAATTTTCAAATTCAGATATCCAAGTTTCTTAAATCTCTCTAACTCATCCGACTCAAAATTATGAATGGAAAGCTCTACGACATCATCTGCTGTAAAATTGTAATAGCCGTATTTCTGAAGAGCCTCAAAGAGACCACCTTTGTCATCACTAACTGAAGTAGTTGTTATAGCTTTAGTGGTTTTTTGATTTATCATTTGTTCAATGACCTCTTCATCGAAACCTTGATTCGAAATCTCTATTAGATCCGATACATCCACAGACTCAATGCCATTGTTCTTTAATAATGTTTCGTATTTCTGAAGTGCTTCTTCATCGACTCCATTTTCACTTAAGACCACCAATTCATCAAGTACATCTACGTCATAATTGTCGGCCAATTTTTCAGCAAATTGCACGTTTGTTTTATTTAAGAACAAGACCAAAATTTCGTTGTCACTTGGTTGACCAAAGCCCATCTCTGAAAGCTGCTTTTTGAAGTTTGCATCCGGTCTGAATTCAAATGTGCCCGCTCCAGAGTACTTACTCATCTCTCCTTGAAATGAAAGTGTCCCAGCATCTCTTTTGATTTGCATGCTGACATCTTCGCCCATTGAAAAGCCTTGGATCTCATTTACGAAAAAACATTCTCTCATGGTCCATGTCCAATTTCGCATTTCATCAGAATTGTTGATATCAAAACACACTTCATCTCCTGCAATTTGGGCAGCCCAAAATCCTGGTCTTAGTTCTACACCATTGATTGAAACATATGATCCTTTGCTTGATCCAGATTGACCCGCATTGACAACAATCGAAGATATCTCTTCTATATTTTTTGGAATCTCCTTTTCTGATTGAGCCTTGATATTCTCACTTATTTTTTCACTTTTAGCTTGGCTCTTTTCTTTTGATTTTGAATCTTGATCTTTTTTCTTTTTTGTGGATGTTTTGTTTTTGCCTTCAACTTTTTTCACCTCTTTTTCGGCGCTGTTTTGCTGATCATGCGTTTTATCTGCTTCTGCCAAGGCAAGAACATCCTTGTCATTTTCCAAAGATTGTACAGCATTCAATGTAGCCAAGGAAAGGGCGATCAATGGGAAAATCAACAAATATTTCCAACTCGATTTTGCAGATGATTTTTTATTATTCATCATTTTAATCCTTGCAGATAAAAACGATTCATTATAGTTTGTAGTCAGGTTCATGGCGTGCTGAGGAACGGATACACGCAATAGGTTCATTTGGTATTCTTCTTTGTCTGCGCCGATATGCAACATGGTTTCATCTGTTAGAAACTCAAGATTATTGGCAATGGCCTTGCGATACATCCACACAAAAGGATTAAACCAAAAGAAAATAACTGCAAATTCGGCGATCATCTTGTCTGCATAATGCGCTTGTCGCACATGTATCTTTTCGTGCTCGATGATTTGATTATATGTCTCAAATTCATACAGCGAAGGATTGATGAAAATCCATTTCAAAAATGAAAATGGTGGAGAATCATCAGTCAATTCATAGATCCTGAACTTACCATCTTGAATGTATTCTAATTGGCTTCTCTTTGCAATTAGGATAAGGAATTGAATTAAAAAGGTGATTAGAAATATTCCAACACCGACAAGGTAGATCATCCAGAGAATCTGAAACAAATTCAATGATGATATTTTCGCCTGCATTGATTCCACGAAAGTGAGCTCAGTCAGGGCCTCTTCCACTGGAATGATGGTTTCACTGGCTGCTTCTGTCGTTTGCTTCACTACCGGTATGGTAGTATTTGATAGGTCCTTTACATTTGATGAAGATGCTCTTTCAATGGCGGGTATTGTTGATTTGGTCAGCTCAACTGGAGCGCCTGTTTCAACGACAGGTGTTCTGAAAGAAAATTGTGTCGGCATTTCAAAAACAGGCAAGGTCAAAGAAAGTACAACCGCCGCCAATAGAAAAACCCGATTGAGTTTGTAGAACGTTTCTTTTCTCAATAAAATCCAATAAAGGATAAAGGAACCGGCGAGTAAAATTGATACGTGTAATAGATACGGTATCATTGGTTTTTGTTTTTGATGAGTTTAATAATGCTTTGAAGTTCTTCTTCGTTTATTTTTTCCTCTTTCGCAAAGTATGCGACCATTTCCGAAATTGAGTTGTTGAAAAAACTTCCAACCAATTCGTCCACGGCTTTTTTTTGGTATTCATCTTTCTGAATAACAGGAAAATATTGGTGGCTTTTCCCAAAAGCTTTGTGTCCAATAAATCCTTTGGTTTCAAGGATACGGACCATGGTAGAAACTGAATTATAATGAGGTTTCGGGTCAGGTAACTGTTCAATGATATCCTTCACAAACGATGGTCCTATCTCCCACAGCACCTGCATAATCTGTTCTTCTCTTTTCGCCAACTTTTTCATCTAATGTTTTATTAAGTCATATAATCCAATCCTACTTCATCTGTATCACAATACAAACATATAACTAATCTATTAGTTTAACAACTAAAAGATTAGTTTATTGTCTGAAAATGTAGATTTTTGGCCTTTTAGTGTGAGAATTATGAGATAGCGAAATTTTGAAATAGCAAAATTGTATTGAAATATTCTAGGAATAGGAATGCCGAGAATAAACATTATTTACCCAACAATTCGAAAACATACCATAAGTGATAATCTGTACTTACTTGATTACGTGAAATGATTTCCTAACATCAAGTTGATGATTATTTCCTATCATCGCCCCAAGAAAAGGAGCTTCAAAATAGTGTTGAAGATGTTTGACCTGGTAATGTAGAATACTTATTGATGATGTTTGCCCGATGGTAGCACCAATCAATGTGGCAACCGTGGACGCAACAAGCCATATACAAAAGCGCCCAATACAGCACTGGCGATCACCAAAAACATTGAAAGTACTCCATGACCAATCAATGTAAACATTGGACCTGGGCATGCACCTGTCAAGGCCCAACCTAATCCGAATACTGTCCCACCGATAAGATTGGCTTTGATCTGATTCGGCTTGGGAGTGAATTTCATGAAATCTCCATACATGGTTTTTGCTCCGGTCTTTTTCAAAATTGCCACGAGAATAGCACCCAAAATGACTGCGGTACCTATGATACCATACATATGAATACTTTCAAAACGAAACATTTCCTGAATGCGAAACCATGAGATGGCTTCTGATTTGGTCATTACGATACCGAAGAGAATTCCAGGAATTAAATATTTGATCAATTTCATAATGTCGATTTTAAAGCGTTAGAATTTGTGGAAGAACGATCCAGGCCATGAATAAACCACCAATAAAAAAGCCAATGACCGAAATCAATGATGGCAATTGAAGATTTGACAAACCACTGATGGCATGACCAGATGTACATCCGCCCGCATAGCGTGCACCGAACCCTACGAGGAATCCTCCCAACACTAGCATGATAAGATTCTTCAAACTAAATATGTTGGCTGTCGCAAATATCTCTGCTGGAACATAACCATTGCCTTCTGATAAAGTACGAGGTGTATGCACTCCAAGACTTTCAAAATGCGCTCTCGTCGCTTCCGAAATTTGCACAGGCTCTGGACTTGCTAAAAAGTTGATAGCGATATATCCTCCTATGATAGCTCCAAAAATAAAAACCAGATTCCACCTTTTTTCTTTCCAATCAAAGTTGAAGTATTCAATATTCTTACCGGCTCCTCCCATCGCACAGATCGTATTCAGATTTGATGAAACACCAAATCGATTTCCAAACCAATGTAATATGAACATCACGAAAACAATCATGACTCCAGAAACCGCCCAATGCCATGGTTGCGAAATAAAATCTATCATTGCTTAATTTTTAAATCCGAATTTGAAGAATTTTGCTATTCACTAGCTCTTGCTGCCAATCCTCCTTCGAGATTGACCACTTGATATTTCATATTTTGCAAAAGAACACATACACGTAGGCTTCTCCTACCTGTTCTACAAAAAACAAAATACTTCTTTTTTATTGATAATTCTTCGAGCTCATCGGCGAGCGCATGCGAGAGGTAATCTAAATTTATTGCTCCATTGATTGTTCCAATAGCGAATTCATCAGGAGTTCTGACATCTAACAATATACCATTGTCTGAAGTTTCGTATGCATTGATAAATTCAGGATATTCTAAATTTCTCAACGTATTTTTCAATTGAACCCACCGTGGAATTTCACAAAGCTTCATGATCCCAAAATAAAGATTTTATACACAAATTTTAGATCCTTTTACTTCCTTCACATCCCTCATCCCCCCATTGGCTCATTGGCTCATTCCCTCATTCCCCTCATTCCCCTCATTGCCTCATTGCCCCAAAAAGGGAAAAGGCCCCGGCACGTGGCCAAGACCTTTTTATCTAAACTCCTTCTTTATGATCTCTTTAATTAATTGTTCAAAATCAATGGCAAGCCTTCTCCTCCACCGCCAACAATCACAACTTTAGAATTAGGAGATTGCGCCAATTCAAGCGTGGCTTCGATCCCTTTATCCTGAAGGATTTTGTCGGTAAGACTGGCATTCAAAATTTTATTTGCGTCAGCCTTGGCTTGAGCCTCAATAATTTTACGCTCAGCTTCTTTTCTCTCTTTGTCAAGTCGAAATTCGTATTGGAAGGCTAATTGTTCTTCTTGAAGTTTCTTTTCAATAGCTTCTTCAAGTGTTTTTGGCAACGTAACGGAACTGATCAAAACGTCGTCAAGCACAAGATACTTCTTTTCTAATGACTCTGAGCATCTTGCATGAATTTCATCTTCAATGGCCTCTCTTTTAGTGCTATAGAGCTCCTCCGGAAGGTACTTTCCAATGACCTCTCGGGTGGCAGATTTTATCTCTGGTTCGACAATTCGCTTCACATATTCCATACCGATCTCGTCGTGTAAGTGGCCAATATCTTTGGATTGTACCTTGTACCTATATGACAATGAAATCGTAATCGGAAGACCATTCTTCGAAAGAACATCCATATCATCAAACTTCTCATCGATACGGATATCATAGATGATGAGCTTGTTCCATGGTGCTACCACATGGAATCCTTGATCATAAATTCTTTCCTTATCCAATCCTCCTGAAAATTGTTTAAACATTATCGCTTGATGACCCGGTTGAATGGTCACAAACATGTTGGAACTCACAATTATGAAAATGATAAATAAGATGAAAAAATAAAATATGTACTTGCCGAATCCGGCCGTGAAATTTGGTAATTCTCTTCTTCGTGTCATTGGCTATTATTGGTTAGACAATTATTATATTAACAAACTCGTCGCTGGTAAAATTCATTTATTCACAAAAATGTTTTGAGTTTTGCCACAATTTCTGCAGAATTTTGATCTTTCATACATTTGAAGTGCCCTTTCGGGCAATATTTCTTCCCTAATTTCGAACAAGGGCGGCATGATAAGTCTCCTACTTCGAAGTTGTAATGCTCTATCT
>JAHDDD010000158.1 GCA_020629535.1 Saprospiraceae bacterium | reverse complement strand
TCCTCAATCATCTTCAATTTCGCTTGTCTTATTTGTTGCTCAAGCTGTCCATCAGTGGTTCTGATTTTCTTATTTTCATACTCAATATCTTTCCTGTCTCGATTGATAGAGTTCTCCATCTTTCCAATCGCAGACATCAATCCGTCATATCTTCGTTGGATACGTGTGACTGGTGAATTATTAGATCCTCCACCTGAACCTTTTCCAAATTTCTTCTCTTTTACCGTTTTGAATGCCTTATCCAATCTATCCCAAATCTCTGCACGGTCCTTTTTGGTGAATTTCGAATTTCTATATTCGTTTTGAATGGATTTCAATTCTTCGAAAATAGGCTTGAGTCCAAGTCCTTTTTCGATTTTACCTTCGACTTTCGTTAGCTTATCGACGAATACACCTTTGTTCTTTGCTGACAATTCTTCGAATTCCTTATCAACCACCGAACGCATTTCTTTCAAGCGTTCAAAAATCTTATTGGTGGATTCTTTAAGTTGATTGGCGTGATTTCTTAGCAAATTATTATCAAACACTTGTTGCTGGACCTTAGACCAAAATTCTTTCATTTCATTCCAAGCGGAATTCTCAAATCGAGTCATTCCCATGATCTTCTCTGTCTTCTCTTCCAACTCAGATTTGTACATTTCATAAAGCTTGGTCGAAAGCACAACAAAATGCCATTCTGTGGCGGCTCTATTGATCAAATCACCTCTTTCTACCTTGATATCAGCAGGAAGAATACTTTCTGTGATATTCAAATCTTTTTCAATGGTAGTATGACCTTCTGGAAAAGCAACTTCTTTGTCTGCTCTCCAACTTGACATCATTTCATTGTAAAATGCTTCGGTGGCTAATTCTTCGGGAAAGGTGTGGAGGTTGATTTTGTTTTCTTTGGCTTTCAGTTCTACAGCGATCAATACTTTTTTGTCTTCGGCATCATTACCCCAGAGTACAATTTTCTTTTTCATCTTTACAAGTGTTTCAACGTAAATCGAAATTTAATTTCAGATTTACTTGTGTTAATTAAATATACTAAGAGAACATCATCCACAAAAGGGGACTTCAGCTCTCATGTTTTTGGCGACTTGCGCCACGTCATTTTGTCTTTTTCGTCGTAGGAATTTATCGTCACATGGTTAGACTACTCAATTGGTCAGCACCATAATATTGTCTTTCACGTATTGGGCAATTTGAACAGCATTTGTTGCTGCTCCTTTTCTTAGGTTATCAGCAACCACCCACATATTAAGACCATTTTCTATGGAATCGTCCCTTCTGATCCGCCCCACAAATACATCATTTGATTTGTGTGCATTTAGCGGCATGGGATATTTGTTGTTTTGAATGTCGTCTTCGACAACCAAACCTTCAGCATCATCTAATAAGTGTATAACCTCATTAATTTCAAAAGAGTTTCCTAATTCCACATTTATTGATTCTGAATGACCTCCAAATACAGGAACCCTAACAGCTGTAGCAGTGATTCCTATGTTTTGATCGTTAAGAATCTTCCTGGTTTCATGCACCAGTTTCATTTCTTCTTTGGTGTAATCATTGTCTAAAAAGACATCACAATGAGGCAAACAGTTAGCAAAAATTGGATGAGGATACGCGCGATCACCATTGAGCATCTGCCCATCTCTTTCGGCTTCATATTGTCTCACTGCATTTGCTCCTGTTCCTGTAAAAGACTGGTAGGTGGAAATCACCAATCTCTTCAAACCATATTTTTGATGCAATGGCGCCAACGCAATCACCATTTGTATGGTGCTACAATTGGGATTGGCTATGATTTTATGTTTTTCATTTAGAATATTGGCATTGATTTCAGGCACAACCAACGGTACCACTGGGTCCATTCTCCAAGCCGAAGAATTATCGATGACAACAGTACCTACTTCTGCAAATCTAGGCGCATGTTCTTTGGATGTAGATCCGCCAGCTGAGAAAATCGCTATATCTGGCGCCATTGATATCGCTTCATCCATACTAACAATCGTATGCTCCTCGCCTCTGAATTCCAACTTCTTGCCCACAGATCTTTCTGAAGCAACAGGGATAAATTGATCAATTGGAAAATTATATTCATTGAGGACTTCTCTAATTTCTCGTCCTACAAGACCTGTAACACCAACGACGGCCAATTTCATAATCTAAATTTTGATAATAATATATTTACAAATATAAATCATTACACAAGGATTGTACTATTTTTAACCTTATGAGATGTATAGTGGCACTAATACTGGCACTTTGTTTTGCTAACCAAACAATTTGCCAAATAGAGGACAATTTCGATGACGGAAATTTGGATGCCAATCCGACCTGGGAAGGAGATGTAAACCATTTTATTGTAAATGAGGATTTCCAGTTACAATTAATGGCACCAGATGAAGGAAACTCATTTATTTACGTGCCTGTCACTCTTGCAGATAGCATGCGTTGGAGTGCCTATTGTAAAATGGATTTTGCACCTTCAGGATCAAATCAGCTTAAGATCTTTTTGGCAGCTAATGAGCCATCGGTCAATGCTTCCAACAGCCTGTATTTCGAGATTGGTGAATCAGGCTCGGAAGATGCGTTGAATTTATATGAATCCATTGATGGAAATGTCACCCAAATCGCTTCTGGCACCATGGGTGCACTCGGCTCAGAGCCAGCCGAATTTACTTTCACTTTAGAAAAAGAAAGTTCCGGCTTTGCAAGCTTGAATGTTCAATATGGAAATGCCGCTATTCAGAATGAATGGGAAATGCAATTGGACAGTCCGGTCCTCGAAAGTTCAGTGCTCTTTGGTTTTGATTGTAGCTACACGGCAAGCCGTGCAGACAAATTTTTCTTTGACAATATTGTAGTAGAACCTTTGCTGCCAGATGCAGATCCTCCTTCGGTCAATGGTATCGATCTGACTTCTACGACAGAGATTGACGTGTTTTTTAGCGAGCCAGTCAATGAAGCCGATCTTGCAAATCCATCCAATTATCAACTTTCTGGTGGTGCTGGTTCACCAACGGAGGTCGTATATGATTCAGATAATTTATTGAAAAGTACATTGATTTGGGCACAAGGTATTCCGAGTGGAACCAGCCTGACATTGACAATACAAAACATTGCAGACGAAGCTGGCAATGTTATGAGCACTCAAAGCTTTGACCTCCAATTGGTCGAACCTGCGGCTCCCGGAGAAGTCGTTGTAAATGAGGTACTCTTCAATCCAACAACAGGCGGATTTGACTATGTTGAAATCTACAACACCTCAGATAAGTTTATCGACATCAGTTCTCTCACCATTGCCAATCAATCGAAAAATGCATTTGAAGAAATAACGGTCGATGGTGTGCTATTTCCTGATGACTATTTGGTCGTATGCGAAGACATCACTTGGTTGGGTGAAAATTACGATCTCAAACTGCCAGAAAATGTACTCGAACATGATATTCCCACTTTCAATGATGCCAGCGGAAATGTCTCTGTCTTGAGCAGAAACTTTGATGGCGAATTGATTACCATTGATTCAATGGATTATGTTGAAGAATGGCATTACATTTTGTTGGATGATGAAGAAGGTGTCAGCTTGGAAAGATTGTCTCCCACCGGTGAATCGAACAATCAAGACAATTGGTATTCGGCGGCTTCAACGGCAGGTCATGGAACACCCGGCTACGTAAATTCTCAATTGCTCCCAGATTCTGAAGCGGTTGGTCAATTTACACTCGCAAACAAAGTCTTTTCTCCAAATGGAGATGGAGATGGTGATCAGCTCATTTTCAATTTTGATTTAGACAAACCAGGCTACCTTGCCACCATAAGCGTATACAACGACCGTGGGGCGATGATAAGAGAACTGGTCGACAACATTCTTGTAGCCCAAACAGGCATCTTGACATGGGATGGCACCAAAAACGATACACAACGCGCAAGTGTTGGAATTTACTTCATTGTGTACGAATTATTCCACCCAGATGGAGACACCATCAATGGTAAATTGTCCTGCGTACTGGCAGACTTTCTTGAATAACGAATATGATTGATTTGAAAAATTGCTTTACCATCATTCTCTGTCTTTGCACCATGGCTTGTGCCACCAAAAAGAAAGACACAAATGACTGCTCCAATGCCAGCGTATACACATGGGTTGATGGCTCAGAATTGGCAGGTTGTGGCTGGCTGCTTGAAGACGCAAACGAAAACCGCTTTGAACCCATAAATGCCGATCAATTTTCTCTTTCGCCAACCCTCGGACAGGAGATCAAAGTTGTTTTAAAAATGCGAGATGATCTGTCAGGTATCTGCATGAGTGGACGATTGGTGGAGATTGAGTGTGTTCTTTAAGTCATTTTTTCATGAAGATCTTTTATCTAATTTGACATTCGAGTTGGATACCATCTTAACAGAAAGAATCATCATTACTCATCTTGAACAACATTGGAAAACATTCAAAACATAATACACAAGGCACTCAACACCACAGGTGAACAACGTGGCCATTGGGTAAATCTTCTGTATGACTATGTAAAAAAGTACGAATGCGAAGATGGTGAATGGCTCAAACCAGTTGAAGAAGCGCTACCCTTCCTTGCAGAATACTTACTCATTGATGATGAATGGAATGTCAATGGATGTACTCTTAGCATTTTTAGAAGAGTTCATATAAATACCAATACGATTGACAAGCTTTTAGATTTAAGCAAGAGTTCCACTAATGACAGTACATTCATATACGTCTTGTCCTACGTTGATGCCGGTGATTGGAAAATTGAAATTGAAGATGAATGTTTGAGAGTAATGCAATTTGATCCAGGAGCATCCTCTCGCATGTTTTACGTAAAGGCATACTTTCTCCAAAGAAAAGAAACGGTTGAAGCATTAGGTGCAATTGCATTGAGTGGAAATGTTCAAATTGCATCTATGGCCATCAATGCACTTTCTTCCCTGACGAAGTTTCAATTAACGGAACTCGCCCTTGCCAAACTAGAACAAATCTTTCCCCTCCTACATCCAAAAGTACAACTCCACGCAACGCAAACTTTCGGTTGGGCAACAAACAATGCACTCAAACTACTAGAATTATCTTCGACCCATGATTCACCAGAAATCAGATTAGCTACGGTCGAAGCGTTGAAAAGAACTTACCTCAATCAACAAGAAGCAAAAAACTTCCTTCATATCCTTTCGACAGACCGGAATGAGAAGGTGGCCAAGGCGGCAGACCAAGACAGTCTTGAGTATTGAGCAATAACATACCCATTTAATTAAGAAGGAGCAAAGGCTGGATGGGCGATTGAATGAGATACCCATCATATCTTTTAAGAAATTCCAAAATTAGTCGACCTATGAAAAACAAATTATATATATTTGAAAAAAGCAACGCATTATCGATGAACCTGAGGTATACTATCCCCGATTATATCAATCCAATCCACAAATATTTATTCATTACATTAGAACAATTGTAATCCAATCCTGTATTTGACATGATCCTAGAATTCAGTACCGACGAAGTCATCGAGATCCTGAGTAAACTTGGCTATGAGGTCAAGAAATTAGAACAGGATGATGTCAAATCTTACCGGAAAATTTTTGATAAAAGCGAGAAGTATTACGTGTTGATAGATGGTCAACAGGTTTCTGCTAATGATATTTTTAAACAAGAATTTATTAAAAAGTTTCTAAACGCTTAATTATGGCAATAAATCTTCAAAAAGGACAAAGAATCACCCTTGGATTATCAAAGGTTACTCTTGGTTTAGGTTGGGATCCCAATACAACCTCTGGTGCAGATTTTGATCTTGACGCCTCTGTTTTTTGTCTTGGTGACAATGGAAAACTTCCCCAAGATGAATATTTTATTTTCTACAATAATAAATTCAGCCCCGATGGAGCTGTTGAAGGAGCAGATGATGATACAACCGGCGGAGCCTCCGATGGAGACGATGACGAACAGATCAAAGTTGACCTCACCAAAGTGGACACAAAGATTCAAGAAATTGTTTGTGTCGTAACCATACACGATGCCTCAGGTAGAAAACAAAATTTTGGTCAAGTAAGAAATTCATACATAAGAATCGTCGATGATTCAAGTGGAAATGAGCTAGCCAAATACGAATTAGAAGAAGACTTTTCTATTGAAACAGCTGTCGAATTTGGTAGACTTTACCGAAAAGAGGGTGAATGGAAATTTCAAGCCATGGGCGATGGTTACCAACAAGACCTTGGATTTTTCGTAAGCAAATACAATTAAAACATGGCAATAAACTTAGTAAAAGGACAACGCGAAGTAATTTCTTCTGGCAACTTCACTGTCGGACTCGGTTGGGACACCAATGAATCTCAAAATGGGGCTGACTTTGATCTTGACGCTTCGTTGTTCATATTAGGAGACAACAAGAAATTGTTATCAGATTCACACTTTGTTTTTTATAACAATTTGACATCTCCAAGTGGCGCAGTAACCCATACCGGTGACAATAGGACCGGAGAAGGAGAAGGTGATGATGAATCCATTATCATCGATCTTGGAAAAATTGATCCAAATGCTTCAGAACTTTGCATCGTTGTTACCATTGACCAAGCCAATGAGCGCAGTCAAAATTTCGGACAAGTACGTAACGCATTCGTCCGAATCGTTGACAACAGCAGTAACTCAGAAGTTATGAGATTTGATTTAGATGAAGACTTCTCCATTGAAACAGCTGTTGAATTTGGAAGAATTTACAAGAGAAACAATGAATGGAAATTTGAAGCAATTGGAAATGGGATGAATGGTGGGCTTCAAGATTATTTAAATAAATATAACTAATAAAACATGGCTATCAATCTTCAAAAAGGTCAGAAAATTGACCTCACCAAAAAATCTGCTTCAGGAGCAACCTCAAAGCTTACTAAATTTTGTGTAGGTGTAAATTGGGGTGCCATCGAAGTTGAAAAAAAGAAATTCTTTGGAGGAACAAAAAAGGTTAAACAAGCAGTTGACCTCGATCTTTCCTGCATCATGATTTACAATGACAAGCAAAGATTTGACCACATCTATTCTCCAGAATACAATCCTCAGGCATTGGCCAAAATGGGATTACCACCTGGCAAATTATACTCTTCTGATGGAGCATTGCAACACAGCGGAGACGATCGTACCGGTGATCTTGATGGTGATGATGGATTAGACAACGAGATTATCAGTGTTGACTTAGATAGAGTTCATCCAGACATAGATCAAATTTACTTTTTCATAAACAATGCTACCAACGAAGACTTCTACCAAATCCCTTTCGCTAAGATCAGAATGTATGAGGGCACGCCGTCCAGAGTTGACGAAGTTTACGCAAGTTTTGATGTCGTTTCTGATCCAGAATACAGAGGAAAGAAATCAATGATCATGGGCAAATTGTACAGAAGAAATGGTGAGTGGAAATTCAACGCCATTGGTGACGCAACCCCGGATCAGGTCTTCGCTCAGACAATGGGAAGAATTATTAAAAATTACGCTTAGTGAGAAAATTACCTGTATACCTACTATTGGATACCTCAGGGTCGATGTCAGGAGAGCCGATTGAATCTGTCAAAAACGGCGTTCAAATGTTGGTCAGTGCATTGAGGCAGGATCCATATGCTTTGGAAACTGCCTACCTCAGCGTGATCACATTTGATTCGTCTGCAAAGCAACTGGTAACACTCACTGAATTATCGATGTTTCAAACACCCAATTTACAAGCCGGTGGAGGAACGTCTTTGGGTGAAGCCTTGCGCTTACTTTGTGATAGAATTGATGTTGAAGTTAGCAAGACCACAGCTGAAAGCAAGGGAGACTGGAAACCCATGGTATTTATTATGACCGATGGGGTTCCAACCGATGATTGGCAGAAACAATTAAATAGGTACAAGTCACAGAAGATCGGTGTCACCGTTGCATGCGCTGCTGGACCTTCATCAGATACGAAAGTATTGAAACAGTTGACAGATATTGTTGTGCAACTTGATACTGCAGATGCTTCAAGTATTTCTGCATTTTTCAAATGGGTATCTGCAAGTATAAGTACAGGTAGTCAAAAAGTGGAATCAGGCACAGACATAGACTTAACGAAGTCAAGTGAACTGCCACCTCCACCACCAGAAATTAATTTAGTAATTTAAAAAAATTGAAATATGTCGTTACAAGATTTAAAAGCCTCCATTCTCGAAGATGGAATTATTGATGAGAATGAAGTAAAGCAACTTGAAGCCAAATTGTACGATGATGGCAAGATCGATAAAGAAGAAGCAGACTTTCTATTTGAATTAAATGATGCTGTGAGTGGAAAAGACAATCACGCTAGTTGGTCTGATTTGTTTAGCAGAGCAATATGTGATTTCCTTTTAGAAGATGCGAATTCTCCAGGTGAAATTGATGCAGATGAAGCTGAATGGTTGACAGCAAAGATTGTGGGAGATGGAACCATTGATTTGGTAGAGAGAAATCTTCTGAAAGCGCTCAAGGACAAAGCCAAAAACTTTCCAGAAGCATTGAATAAATATTTATAATCAAACATTAGGCTTACATGCGAAGGCTGCCAGTATATATTCTCATCGACACTTCAGGGTCAATGGTCGGCGAACCCATCCAATCCGTTATTACCGGATTACAAACGATGGTCGCAACATTGAGACAAGATCCTTATGCATTAGATTCGGTTTATCAATCGATCATCTCGTATGGCAAAGGAGCGAAGTCCGAAATGGATTTGACGGAATTGTCAAAGGTTATTTTACCCAACATTGATGTGCCACAATCAGCACCAACTTTTATGGGAGCGGGTTTGAAACTTTTACGTGAACGCATGAACGAGGAAGTCATTCACTCAACAGACGATGCCAAAGGAGATTGGATGCCCCTTTTATTTATTATGACAGATGGTAAGCCAAGCGATCTTCAGGATTTCAATGAGGAAGTTCAAAACATTAAGAAGATAAAATTTGGTAGTATCATTGGATGTGCTGCTGGTCCAAAGGCAAAAGAAGAATACTTACAACAATTTTGTGATCAGGTGGTGACACTTGACACCACAGATGCAAGTGTCTTCCAGCAATTCTTCAAATGGGTATCTGCTTCCGTGAGTGTTGGAAATAAAAGTATTGGCGCGTCAGACGATATTCAACTTCCACCTCCTCCAGAGGAAATTAATTTGGTTATTTAAAAACTATAATCTATGCGCAGACTTCCAGTATTTTTTGTGATTGATGTTTCAGAGTCAATGGCTGGTGACCCCATCAAAAAGGTAGAAGATGGAATGCGGTCCATTATTACCGAATTAAAGAAAGATCCTCACGCGCTTGAGACTGTATACATATCTATCATCGTCTTTGCA
>JAHDDD010000157.1 GCA_020629535.1 Saprospiraceae bacterium | reverse complement strand
ATAAAATCATTCCAAATTTCATCTACAGAAGATACAATTACATTCCATCTATTGTCTGAATGAGTAAGCTCTTTGATGATTTTTCTTTTTTCATTCACATTGACATGATCTAATGGATCCTCGAGAATGAGAAGTTTTGGATTTGTAGCAATAGCCCTTGCCAATAAAATTCGATTTTGAATATTTCTCGGAATCTTCTTTCCTTCAGGGTCAATGATTGTATTCAGTCCTAGTGGGACTGTAGAAATGAAGGCAGACAAACCGGTAATTCTGATCGCTTTGGAAATATTTTCTGGTGTAGCTTTGGTTCTTTCAAGAGAGATATTTTCCAATATGGTGCCATGGAAAATTTCTCCTTGATTTATATAAAATCCAATTTCTTCTTTTAGTTTTTCGAAGTCCAAAGATCTTAGTGGGAAACCATTATATTTAATCAAACCTTCCGATGGCTCAAGAACACCTGAAATTAATTTAAGTAAAGTCGATTTACCAGAACTAGGTGGACCCGAAATTATGGTTGATTCTTTCGTAGGAATTTCAACAGAAATATTTTCAATACTTGGTGTGGCTGCATTGTCATATCTATATGACAACTTCTCAATTTCGATGGAAAATGGAACGTCATTTTCTTTTAATTCGATGCCATCAAATTCATCCATTGGTTTATCAAAAACAAATCCAATTTTTTCTAATGCGGTTAGTACATCATAAATCGAGTCAAGGGTCTTGATGATTTTTTCTACTGAGGCAATGATCAAAATGATGATGATTTCTGCAGCAACGAATTGCCCAATATTCATTTCTTCATTAAAGACAAGCAAACTTCCTGTGATCAATAGTCCTGCACCAACAAGAATTTTAAATATGATCAAGTAAATTGATTGATTAATAATAACATTAAAATGTGCTTCTCGTGCATTGAGATAATCATACACATGTTGATCGGTTTTGCTTAAACTAAGCTTATTATCACTAGCTAATTTGAATGATAATTTGCTACGCGCAATTTCTTCAAGCCAAAAAGCAATTGAATATTTGGAACTTGATTCCTTTAAGCTTGTTGATAGGCCCTTAGGTCCTGTAATGGATATGATGAAATAAATAATAATTAAAAGCAGGATGCTAAATAGAATAAAGAAAGAATGGTACATGCTGAGCACGATCAATCCTAAAATCACTTGAAACAGACCTAGCGAAAAATCAATTAAGATTTTTGGTAGCCCTTTCTGAATCGTTAGAGTATCAAAGAATCGGTTTGCAAGCTCAGGTCCATAATAATCTCTTAGTGCTTCATATCTAATTTTTGGAATCCTATACGCAAATTCAAAAGAGGCATTTGTGAAAACTTTTTGTGCTAAATTTTCTACTATCCTTAACTGAAGAAGTTGAAGGAAACCCGTCAAAGCAATCCCCCCGATAACAAAGCCAACCAATACATACCATGAGGTAGTAATTTTGACCTCCTTGAATCAGATTTACGATGGCCTGTATACCAAGTGGTAATGTAAGATTTACAATCCCGCTGAAGAATGCATAAAGATATACTTGAGAGATGTCTTTTCTCTCTAATTGTAATAATCTGCCAAACCTTTTCAGAGGAGTCAATGCTATGTCCATTTAATGTGTTGGTTAGTTTCTTTCGGAGTATTTCCTTAGCTGCCTTTTTAATTTGGCAGAAACTTCTGACCAAAGGCTGTTGAGATTTTTCGACTGTGCGGAGACAACAATGTCTGGTCCTGGCACACCAATTTTTATCACCGTTCTGTAAACATCTGGAGTAGATGAGATCTTTTTCACATAGATTTCAGAGTAGAGTAACTTTACATATTTACTACTCAGTTTTCTGATTTTCCATTTTGCAAATCGCAGGTACTTGTTAGCAATTTCAGCCTGATTTCTAATTATAAATGTCATATGTAATCGATTTTGTTAATAAAGTAACATTAAATTATTATGTTAGTATTACTTACTTAAACAGTTAGTTTAACAATTTGTTTTGTTGATTGTTACTATATTTGTAAAAAAAATCCGAATGTCTCTTAAGTTAAGATTTGAATTGCCGCAGAAATTATATCTGAAAGACCCACAAGAATCTGCATATGGTAGGAAATTATTGACACATGCTATTGAACTGTTCGATAATCTTGGATTTGAATCATTTACATTTAAGAAACTTGCCATTAAGATGGAATCTACAGAAGTATCTATCTATAGATATTTTGAAAACAAACATCTTTTATTGTTATACTTAAATTGTTGGTATTGGGAATGGGTTCGCTATTTGATAGATATGCAAGTACTAAATGTAGCAGACAGCAAAGAGCAACTAAGAAAAGCTATTCATTGCATGATTCATGCAAGTTCAAAATCTACGTTGACGGAGTATATAAATGAAAATATTTTGTTTCAAGTAATAATGAAGGAAAGCTCAAAAACCTATCATATTTCTGATGTGGATGAAGAAAACAAATTCGGATTTTTCATTCCGTATAAAGAATTGGTTGGAGTTGTGGCAGATATTATAGAGAAAATCAATATGGATTATCCCTATTCAAAAAGTCTTGCATCGACTTTATTTCAAATGATAAACAATCAAATATATTATTCAATGCATTTACCAAGATTGACGAGCTTAAAGAAAAAGAACACCTTGAAAGATTTGGAGAAGATGGTAAACCATTTTGCATTTGGTGCTATCAGCTATTCTGAAGGATAAAACAATAATTAGGATTTAATTGCGTTATCAATACATAAATCCATCGTGATTTAGGCTTATGTTTCAATTAAAGTCATAGCAAAAAGGAGTTGGCGCAGGCCAACTCCTCTTCGTTTAATCAAGTTTGAAGCATTAGTTGCTCACTCTTCCTTCTTCTTTCTTTTGGATGAATGCGCTTTTCTCATCCTTTTCTTCATTTTTAAACGTCACTGTACCATCGTTCACTTCGAATTCTAGATAATCATAAGTGCCAAAGTTTCCGTCAGAAGAAGCCACTACATTGTTGTCTCCATCTAGAATTTTGATTGATCCTGAACCGTAGTCGCAGCAGATTCCATCACCATAAGAATCATCAACAAATAGGATATAGTTGTTGTCAGCAAGATTCCATGTTTTGTTAATTACCTGTCCGGGAGCTCCATCAGAATAAGGTCCACCAGTGCTTACGGTTTGGTAATTGGCTGCTTTTACCAATTCCCAACTTGTTTCGCTGCCATAATAGTCAAGTACCAATTTTAGTTTAACGGTAGTCGTTGAGCTTCCACCTCCAGTCGTTCCTCCGCCATTTGTGTTGCCGGCTGATTTTGTCGTAAATGTCTTTGCTGTTGTGTATGGTTTCCAGCCTTCAGGACATCTAGTTCTAACTTGGTATACATATGTAGTCGCAGCTTGAAGTCCACCAATGTTGTATGTTGTGTTTGTGCTGTTTCTTACAGTCCAGCTATTGGTTCCTTGTTTTTTGTATCTTATTCTGTAGTTAACGGCATTTGGTGATGTTGTCCAGCTCACAGTAGCAGATGTTGTTTTAATGTTGCCTACAGACGTTGAACTTGGACTTGCGCATACAGGGTCGTTACTGTCATCATCGGTTGAGCCTCCGCCAGTGGTTCCGCCACCTGTTGATGTTCCACCTAACACCGTTGCTGCTTTGCTTATTACATTTTGTAGGTTAGAATTTACATAGTTTTCCATTCTCGTTACCTGTCCCGCTGAGAACATGTACATACAGTTATCATTCACATAGTCCATGTAGTTCATAAACATATCTTTTGATCCGCATGAGCTTACGCCAATGTTTGGACAGTCGTAGTATTCGCTTCCCTGGTCGGGTGTATCTGTTACACCATCATCAGAGTTGCAACCATTGCCCCAGATGTGGTCAAGAAGAAGGTAGTGTCCCAATTCGTGTGTCAATGTTCTTCCAAGGTTGTATGGACTTTGAGGAGCAATTGATCCACAACCTGAACCGAGTCCAAATGCATTGGCATCGATGACAACTCCATCACCATTGCCTGCTCCACCAAGAGGTGAATATCCAAGAACACCAGTATTGGCTTGAACAAAAATGTTTATATATCCACTCCAACTGCTATTTGTATCACCATTTGTTTTATTTATTGTAACAGCAGGATCTCCATCAGATATGCCGAAACCGGTAGGGTGATTTTTTGTTGCAAGCGCAAATTGTATACAAGCTTCCCCATTGCTAATTCCAGGAAAATGAGAGGAGAGATTGTTCCATTGTGAAATATCACTGTTTGTTCCGGCATAGTCTTGGTTCAAAACATCAATTTGTGACTGAGCCAATGATCTCAAACAAGAAACATTTGGACTGCTCACTCCTTGAAAGTGAACCGCGATTGGTAAGGTGACCGGATTTGAACAAGCTGCTCGATCTTCTATGTGATGAGCCTCATATTTTTCAAATTTTCGGATTTTTTCTTCGTGTTTTTCGCGTAGTTCAGGATCGGTTTCTAGCAATGATTTATAGTGATCCAATCCGCAATTACGATGAACTATTGAATGTTGAGTTGAATCATCTTGAATTTCAACTTCTGCAGAATCAAAATTTTCATCTTTTTGACATGAAGTAAAAAGTAGACCAAGGGTGATTAAAATTCCAAAATACTGAATGCATCGTTTCATGATTAAATGTTTTAAAGTGAACAAATAGTTTTGGATTGACGATGATTCGAAGATATGCGCTCAAGGCAGGCAGAATCAGGAAGTTTCTAGATGTCATAGATAGTTTTATACGAAGTGAGCACTTCATTATACTTTTCATATCAATGATTTTTGGATTAACCCTATTTTTGTATCATGAGTGATAGTCAGTCTCAAGGAAAATTGTTACAATTCATCCTTGATCCAAAGTATTGGGTCTGGAGGCATCTTCTTTTTTGGTCCTTCTTCTATTTCAACACGCTTTTAACAGTTTTCGGCTTCTTGGAACAAACCAGTGGCTTTGGCTACCATGTTGGCATGTTTGTTTTTGAATTGATCTTAGTTTATACCAATATTTATTTTTTATTACCAAGATTATTTACAAGAGGCAAACTAATACAATATGCGATAGCCACTTTGGTTTTGCTTTTGCTTATAACAGCCGTTGATACCTATCACACTTTTACAACATTAGAATGTTGCTACGAGGATTATACTCTCGCAGATAAACTTGCAGAATTTGTTCACACCTTCTTTTTCAGAGCTCAAATTGTGGGCGCCGCTGTTGGGATTAAACTTGGTAAATATTATTATAATTCGAGTATCAATCTGGAACAAGTCAAAGTTGAAAAATTAAATACTGAATTGGGCTTTCTTAGAAATCAAGTGAATCCTCACTTTCTTTTTAATGTAATGAACAGTTTTTACATCCAGGCTAAAAAGAAAGATGAAAGACTGCCAGATGCAATTCTATCATTGTCGGATTTGCTCAGATATCAAATTTATGATACACAGAAGGAATTCGTCTCAGTTGTAAGCGAACTTGAGTACATTAAAAATTACCTAGAACTGGAAAAAAATAGAAGAGATAATCTGACTGTAGAAATCACCGCAGATAATATCAGCAAACATCATAAGATTGCGCCTTTGCTTTTACTTCCTTTGGTGGAAAATGCAGTCAAGTACAGTCAAGGTCTAGAGAATGCAACAATCGAACTTGGTATGGCCATCAAGGATGAAAAAATAATTTTCAGTATGGTCAACTCAAAAGGTGATGTGAAAAAGATAAAAAGTCCAGATAGCGGTATCGGACTTGATAACTTACAAAAGCGACTTCAATTGATTTATCCTAATGATCATAAATACACCATTGAAGATCAATCAGACACATACAGATGTACCGTTGAAATTGGTGTGAGATAAAAATCCTAAATTATGAGATGCATTGTAGTAGATGACGAACCTTTGGCCCGTGAGGGAATGGAATTACTGATCAAAGAGGCCAGCTTTCTTGAGCATTTGGGTTCATTTGGTTCTGCGACTGCTGCCTTAGATTTCATTACATCCAATGAAGTGGATTTGATTTTTCTAGATATAGAAATGCCCGGTATGTCGGGTTTGGATTTTATCAAAACATTGAATTATCAACCATTCATCATTTTGACAACGGCCTATCCGCAGTATGCGTTGGAGGCATTTGAACTGCAGGTTTCTGATTATTTGGTTAAACCCATCCGTAGCGAAAGATTTTTAAAAGCAGTGTATAGGGTCAAAGAAATCAATGATCTCAAATTTACCTCCACCTATGAATTAGAGAAAATAGAGGATGAACATTTCTTTATTCGATATGAAAGAAAATTTCTAAAATTATTCTACAAAGATATTCTTTACATCAATGGTTTGAAGGATTATGTGATGATATACACCAAACACGGTAAATACATCACAGCGATGAATTTGAAAACTACTTTGTCTCAATTGCCCGACAGTATTTTTATAAGAACCAGCAAATCTTATGCGATCAATATGAATATGATCAAGAGTGTGGATATTGATTTCATTAATCTTGAAGATGGTTCGGAAATTCCATTGGGTAATTCTTATAAAGAGCATTTTAAGAAAGTGGTTATTGAAGGAAGGTTGGTTGATCGGAATAAGTAGGGGAGGAATTGAGAACCGAGAACCCAGATGCGAGATGCGAGAACCGAGAATCGAGATGCGAGATCTGAGAACCGAGAAACGAGAACTGAGATGCGACCACTTAAAACCGAGAACCGAGAACTCAATTACTCCCTCCTCGCTTTCCTTCTTTTCCTTCGTTCATTTCTGACTCCGTTTTTGATTCCCTTTCTTTTGAAATATTTGTGTTTTGTCAGACGGAATTTTAATTCCAATTCACCTTCGGCATCGGGAAGGGCTTCTACAAAAACTTTTCTTCCTGAAGCATCATATCCTTTTTTATCAGGTACAATAGTCCGGTCTTTGCGACGGAGATTGGAAACCGGAATGGAAATCCAAAAATTGGATTGATTGCCAAAATCATAAGTACCTTCAGCGAAGAGATGGATGGCATTGGATTGAAATTCTGTATTTGGAATTTTAAGTTGGTTGTTTTCAAAGCTTAAATAGCTTTCAATAGGTGCAAAACGTATATTGTCAAAGCGTTCATTCATTCTGATTTTTTGCGCAATCGAGTCGAGTAAAGGGAATCCTTTACCTTCCAGATCTGCTAGTTTAAAATCGATCTTTCCTGAAGACTGATTTGTGAATAATGTTCTTCCATCAGGAGAAAGAACACCATCAAAATTTGCTTTGAGATCAAGCCAACCACGCAGCTTTTCAATTTTTTGGAGTGGTTCGATATTTAGATAGTTGAGGGTATTTAGTATTCCACCAAGGCTGAAGTTTTCTGTTTCCAGATTGGTGTTGAATGCCATTGGTTGTCCTTCTGTCAAATCAATCTGACCATCCAATTTCAACTGTCCATTATGATAATTGAAACTAGCATTGTTTATAACCAAAATGTTTGAATCTTTCAATTCTGCACTTGTTTGTACGTTTTTGGTAAGTATTTGATCATATAAAAAAGTATCTAATTGTAAGGTCAGTCTTGGATCAAAGGTTCGTAGCATTCCAACAAGTGTTTTCTTCAGACCATTAAATCCATGGACGCTATTGCCCTCCATTTCTGGGAACAGGGTCATCAATTCACTCACGACTATTTTGGGAGATTTCAACAATACATCGGAACTAAATTGCTTGTTCGTGCCTCCTAAAATAAGTTGACTTAGGTTATTTAATTTTCCTGAAAACTGAATCTCTCTGTCAAATTCTTCAGACCGGAGAAAGAAATCAAACTGTGCATGGTTTTCATGCATCTCCAATTTTAGTTCGCTTAGCGGGAAATCAAAATCTACCAATTCGTATCTAACCTCTCCACCTTTTAATGTAAAAACGGTGGTTGAATTTTCGAGTAAATCTTTAATTGACTTAAAGTCTCCATTATAATCGAATGACGATTTGAATTTTCCTTTGCTAAATATGAACTGTTCTGTTTTAAAGAATTCGTTGAATACCGTGGGTTCTCCTTCAAGATAAATTTTTGTCTCCGTAGAAGCATCTTCAAAATCCATGATTCCATCATAGGTGGAATTATAATTGACATGCAGTTTACCTTTTTTATTCTCGTTGCTGACAAGATTTATTTTACCCGAAGAGCTGTGCGGAATCAATCCATTTTCATCATCGAGTATTCCACTGTGTTCAATGCTGATGGCCACATCTCTTGGTTGCTCATCAATCTCCTTTAGAATTTTAAGATTGAAATAATTCACTTTTGGAAGCAATGAATGTAGATTGATGTTATCAGCTTTGACTTGTATTTCGAATGGAGTAATATCTTCTTCACGAATATCCAGAGACCCAGAGAATTCCACCTGACTTCCATCGACATCGAAGCTGGTATTTTCTAGTACAATAAATTCATCATTTCGAAAATGCACACCAGACACAAAGTTGAACATCTGTATCTGATCATAATATTCTAGTGTATCCACCCGAACCGTTAGTCTCGGTTTGAAATTTTGAGAAATCCCTTGGATGGTTTGTTTCATTGATTGTTTTTTGTCTTTGGATGTTTTAGGCTTCATACTTGTGAGATAACCTTCTGCACCAAAAAGATCAATGAAATCCTGCCAGCTTAACTTGTTGGCTTTCACATGTGCAGCACTTCTAGTCTGTTGTTCAATTATGTCAATGAGTAGGGCATGGAAATTTTCCATATTTCCATCGATATCAACAACATGGGTGACATCAAAGGTGGTATTCGAAATACTAAAGTAGGCGTCACCTACCTCTTTTTTCAAATTGAGTTTCTTAAAAGGTAAGATGGTGTTTGACGGTTCATAGTATACGCTGAATTCGCCCAATTGTAGAGTTCCTGTGCTGTTGATCATTATATTTTCAATATCATTGAGATTTCCCTCTACTGTAGCATTGATGGTGAAATCTCCTTCTTGAAAATAGAATTGGTTGTTTCCCAGCCACTCGCTGATCTCCTTTGCTTTTCCAGAAATGTCAATATTGGTTTTTATGATCGGTTGGCCATTTGCATTTTGATGGATTTCAATCATGGATGATGCCAATTGAAATTCATCATAATTCGACCTATAGTTTTCTGTGGTGACCCAGATTCCCTTAGATCCATTTTTGTGGGTGGAAAATTTTCCATTCAAATGTACATCGCTAAAAGGGACCCCATGCACAGAAACATCATTGCCATTCAAACTATATTGAACCTCAACTTTGGCAGGTTTTGATTTTTCAAGAACTACCTTGGTTTCAGAATCAAAAGATCCCTGAATGGAATAGGCATTTAAAACTTGTCGAATATTATT
>JAHDDD010000156.1 GCA_020629535.1 Saprospiraceae bacterium | reverse complement strand
AATACCAACGGAGTCGTATGTGTTTTTGAAATGATACCAATACTAAGTAAACGAGATTGATCATTCAAGATCTAATTGGCTGGTGTACCTGTTGTGCACTAAGGTTGGTATGATCATGGTCCACCTTGATATGGCTTGTGATTTCTTTATTTAAGGAGTGATTTTATGAATTCCGGATTTCTTCTCATATCACATATAGCCACAATGTAAAGAGTACTATTGTCAAATGAATAATAAAGGAAATAATCTCTTACTATTTTATATCTAATTGCTCGGTTGTTAGTGGCTCTCCCTGATTCAGGAAAATTGGATATCTTTTCAATAGAGTGACTTATTATATCTATTAGCTTGTTTGAATAGTTCTTATTTCCAATTCGTTCATTCCAATAATTTAGGATTTGATCAAATTCTGATGCCGCTTTCGCACTCCACTCAATTTTTAATCCCATTCTTTATATTTCGACATCACTTCGTCGTGAGAAATAGTTTCTCCTTTTCTTATTTGCTTTAAACCCGCTTCAATTTCTCGTTTGTGCTCTTCAGGGATTTTGAAAGGGGTGGTCTTCATTGATTCCAATTCAATAATCGCCAATAGTTGTTCAAGGATCGCATTTTCATTCAATTTCTCAATCTTCTCTCTAAGTTTGTTTTTCAACTCTACTGTAGACATATCAACAATTTATTACAAGATAAACCTTTTGGTCTTAAAAGTCAGTAGTGGAGATTCTTTATGTCTTTAGCATAGCACTCCCAAAGTAGGGGAAAATATAATTCAGGGAATTAGGCCTTCCCGCATTCTCTATTGCAATTGCCATAGAGATTTAGATTGTGGTGGGTAATTTTAAAATTCAGAAGATCGCCCATCATGTTCTTGATTTGTTGGATTCGTGGATCGCAAAATTCTAGTACCTTTCCACAATCCACACAGATGAGATGATCGTGTTGTTTGTATCCGTATGACTTCTCGTACTTGGCAAGATTTTCACCAAATTGCAATTTGTTTACGAGATCACAATTGACCAAAACCTCGAGTGTATTATAAACGGTAGCCCGCGAAACTCGATAGTTCTGATTTTTCATATGGATATACAATGCTTCCGCATCGAAATGATCATTTTGCTTGTAAATTTCTTCAAGAATCGCGAATCTCTCAGGCGTTTTCCGATGGCCGTTTTTCTCAAGATAGGCTGTGAATATAGTCTTCACCTCCTTGATTAAATTTTCTGATATTTCGTTAACGGGCAGTGCCATTGATTATTTTTCTACTCTTGTAACACTCTGAACGCCTTCAAGTTTCTCGATAGAGTGAACAGCTTGGTTGAGTTGATTCTTATTTGTTACAAACATACTGACTTTCCCTTCAAAATAACCGTCCATCCCCTCAATATTAAAGGACCGGATATTTAGTCCTAATTTACCTGAAATTTCATTGGTTATCAATTGAATCACTCCGACACCAGAATCTACACCAGTAATCAAGAGGTCTACTGCAAAGCTACCGCCTTGTGTTTGCTGCCATTCAGCCTTCAAAACACGATATCCATAGTTTGCAAGTAGATGGGTTGCATTCTTGCAGATCGTTCTGTGGATTTTCATCTCAGAATTGGCATTGACATAGGCAAATATGTCATCACCTTGAACCGGTTTGCAGCAAGTAGCAAGTTCGAATTTAAAGTTGTCTGCAGGCTCACCATTGACCATGATTTTTGATTTGCCCATTTCAGCATAATGCTTCCTTGGGCGCTTGACATCTGCTGGTGCTTTGTTGCCTTCGTTTGCTTGTACTGGCTCTGTTTCCTTAAGTTCAAGTTTTCCATTCTTGACCTCAAAAACCCTCAATTCTGAAATCTTGATATCTTCAGTGGAGAGGGCAAAGTATAAATCCGGTCTATTGAAAAATCCGAAATGTTTGACAAGCATATCTACATTTTCTTCAAAGTCAGCCTTCATATTTTTGAGCTTGCGCATCAATGCTTCCTTGCCAACTTCACCTTGCTTCTTCCGCTCTTCTTTCATGGCAGATCTGATCTTAGATCTTGCCTTTCCAGTGATAACCAATTTCAACCAGTTTTCATTTGGTTTTTGATTTTTTGAAGTGATCACTTGTACCTGATCTCCATTGTTGAGCTTATAGCCCATGGGTACCAGTTTGTTGTTTATTTTTATTGACGTAGCATGGTAGCCCACATCACTATGTATTTCAAATGCAAAGTCAAGTGCCGTGGCACCCTTTGGTAGTATGCGCATGTCTCCATTTGGAGTAAACACATACACCTCTTCGTTAAATAGATTGGTTTTAAAGTCATTGATAAATTCAAGTGCATCCCCTTGACTCGAATCGAGTATATCTCTAATGCTTCCTAACCATCGGTCGTATACGCTATTCTGATCTTTGATGCCTTTGTATTTCCAATGGGCTGCAAATCCTCGTTCAGCAATATCATCCATTCTTTCTGTTCTGATCTGTACTTCTACAAATCTTCCTTCCGGACCAATGACGGTGGTGTGCAAAGATTCATAGCCATTTCCTTTTGGGGTTGTAACCCAATCTTTGAGCCTTTCGGGAATGGGTTTGTAAAAATCAGTGATGATACTGTAGGTCTGCCAGCAAGTAGTTTTCTCTTGGTCCAAGGGCACATCTAGGATAATTCTTACAGCAAAGAGGTCATAAATTTCCTCGAAACTGACTCCCTTCTTTTTGATTTTATTATAAATGGAAAAGATCGCTTTTGGTCTTCCCATAAAGCGAAACTTCACCCCAGCATCATCCAGCTTTTTTTCAATCGGTTCGATGAATGCGTCGATGTATGCTTGTCTTTTTTCTTCTGTTACGGCAATCTTATTTTCGATTTCCTGATACTTTTCAGGCTCCGTGATTTTCATCTGGATGTCCTGAAATTCTGTCTTAATAGCATACAAGCCGAGTCGGTGAGCAAGCGGCGCATATATATAAGCCGTCTCAGCAACAATCTTCAATTGCTTATGCCTTGGCATCACTCCAAGTGTTCTCAAATTGTGAACACGGTCAGCCATTTTGATCAAAACAACACGCACATCTTGTGTCAGTGTACTGATTACCTTTTTGAAATTTTCTGCTTGCGGACTTTCTTTATTATGAAGACCATCCAGTTTGGTCAGACCATCTACGATGAGCGTAATCTTTTCATTGAAATTGTCATTGATATCATCAAGTGTGAACTTGGTGTCTTCAACCACATCATGAAGAATCGCACAAATAACCGCAGTTGGGCCTAAGCCAATTTCCTCATAACAAATCCGTGCTACCTCAAGAGGGTGGAGTATGTAGGGTTCCCCTGATTTTCGACGCTGAGTCCAATGGCCTTTCAAGGCAATATCATAGGCTCGCTGGAGCAACTCTTTGTCGTCTCCTTTGCAATGAGGTTCTATTTTTTCATACAGATCATCATATGCTGCTTTCACAACATTCAATTCATTGTCTGATATAGCTTTTCTCTCGCCCATATATGCTTAAAGAGACAAAAATACGAGATTTTGTCCTTATTACTATATATAACAAATTGGTTGCCAAGAAATTAATCTAAAGCCTCATCAATCCCTTCCTGCACCAGCACTTCCATAATTTTATAAGCTTCAACGGTAGGGTGAACTTCATCCTCAGAATACTCTTTTGGGAGTCCATTTCGATCATCAGCCAATGCAGAAAAATAATCCACATATTCAAAGCCATTTTCTAAGCAGTAGGCTTTCAACATTGCATTCAATTTTACGACTTTTTCGGCTGGGGCCAAGCCAGGATTCCAAGGGAAATCATAGGCTGGAAGCAGAGAACAAATGACGACCTTGATATGATTTGCATGTGCGAGTTCAGCCATCGATTTTATATTGTTGAATGTAGACTCAAGATTCATAGGACCGGTGTTGCCTGCAATGTCATTTATACCCGCTAAAATCACGACAGCTTTTGGATTCAAATCAATGACATCCGGCCTGAACCTGACAAGCATTTGAGGCGTTGTTTGTCCACCAATGCCGCGATTTATGTACGCAGGATTATCAAAAAACTGAAGTCCTTTTTGGAGCCACCCTTCCGTAATCGAATTGCCCATAAAAACAGCTGTAATTTCTTTCATTTTGTCTTCTTCATTTTGCTTTTCGAATCGTTGAAGATTGGCCCAATCCAATGCCGACGGGAGCCCAACAATATTGTCTTCAAATTGGTCATACAGTTTACGGCATACATCGTCACTGCATTGTGTAATCTGTAATGTACCTCCATCAATGACAGACTTGATTTTATGTTTTGTGTATGCTTCCCCATTGACCACGATCGCAGTCGTCTTATAAAGATTTAACCTTGTAAATTTTTCCAATTTCATTTTTGCATCATCATTCAATGTGATGTAGAAATTTTGTGTAGCATCTTCTTGTTGTTGAGAAATGGGTCGTTCCTTTAAATTGAGTGCCACAAAATCTGCAGCCTCAATAACGAGGTAAGGGTCATTTTCAGAATCTAAAAATGCTTCATTATATGTGATGATCCGCTGGGTCTCAGTCAATGGTTTTAATTCTTCTTTGGTCAAACCCGTTTTGGAGACAACATAAAAACCATCTTCCAGATTTTCATTTGAGAGCATGTGCCCGTCTTGTCCGATGATAGAAGAAGACACTGCTATTGTAAAAGTCATTGTTGAAATCATTGAAAGTAATCGCATCATAATCTGGATTTGCATACAAAATAACGAATCAGATCAGTTTTCAATTTGTCAATTTGCCAGTTTGTCAATGTTTGTCAATTTGAGAATTCACAATTTGCCAATTTCTCAATTTCGCTACAGTTGTGTGTATGACTGCTTTGCAGTCCTTTCGACCCCAAAGGGGTCAAACATTCCTGAGGCAAATTCCAATTTCCCTATCTCCCATTCCCCTATCTCCCATTTCCCTATCTCAAATCCATTTGTAAATCGACATTCTAACTATTGTCTATTTTGAAAAACATATTATCTTTGCAGCTCTTTGAAATCTTGCGCGGGTGTGATGGAATTGGTAGACATGCTAGACTTAGGATCTAGTGCTTAACGGCGTGGGGGTTCGACTCCCTCCACCCGCACTTTTCAAAGCTCATATCTTGAAAATTCACTATGAATATTGACTTCAAAAAAAATGGTGCGCAAACAGCGGATCTCACAATTTCCATTTCTAAAAGTGATTACCTACAGGAGTTTGATACCGAGTTAAAAAAGCAAAGGCAAAAAGCTTCCTTTAAAGGCTTTAGAAAAGGCAAAACACCCATCAACTACATCAAGAAGCTGTATGGTGATCATGTACTCGCCGATATAATTAATAAAAAGGCGATCGATTCAGTATATGAATATCTGGAAGAAAACAAGATCAACACCATTCTCGATCCCATCATTGATGAAAATCAAACAAGACAAGAGATTACTCACAAAGACCTTCGTGATTTTGAATTTACATTCAAAGTAGCCCTTGAACCTGAATTGGAAATCAAAGGCGTAGGTGCAAGCGATGAATATACAAGGTTCAATGTTGTTCCTACCGATCAAGAATTGGAAGAAAACCTCGAAAAAATAAGGACTCAAGCGGGCGAAAGAACCACCGTTGAAGATTCCATTGAGGAAAATGATATGACGACCTTAATGGCCGATGTACTCTTGGAAGATGAAGAAGGATTGACCGAACCCATCGAAGCGGAGATCAAGTTTCTGGTAAGCGATACCTCAGAATCATTTCAAAATCAAGTCAAAAAACTAAAACTCAATGACAGCATCAAGGTACAGATGTCTGAAATTGAAAATAAAGACGAGGACTTCATTCGTAAATATTATCTGAGAATGGAAGGCGATGACAAGCGAACATTCAATGATGAAATTGATGCCAGCATCACCAATGTTGAGCGAATGATGCCTTTGGATATAGGTGAGGCCCTTTTTGAAAAAATATTTCCCGATGAAGGGATCAAAACAAAAGCCGCAGCTCTAAATAGGCTGAGAGAAAAAACCACAGAAGACCATCTGAATATCAGCAATAACCTGATGTACAGAACCATGATGGACAAAATGATGGAACAAACGACCATTGATTTGTCTGATGAGTTTCTTTTAAAATGGGCCAAATTGGCTAATGTGATGAAGGAAGGAGCGGACGAACAAGAATTTCTGAAGTTCCTCAAGAATGACATCAAATGGAATATGATCAAAGGCAAATTGATCAAAAAATTTGAAATTGATGTGACACAAGAAGAAATAATTGAAAGAGCAAAGGAACAAGTAAAGGGTTACTTTGGTTATAAGGTTGCTGACGCTGATCCATACATCGATATGATTGCCCAAAATATTCTGAAAGATAAAGAGCAAACTCGAAAGCTTGCAGATGAGGTAATTACGACCAAGATGTATAAAGAGCTGGAAAAGGAAATAAAAGTGAACATTGAAGAAAAAAATGTAGAAGACTTTTACAAATTGATCGATGAGATCAATGCCAAAGATAAACCCAAAACTGAAGCAGAACCCCAAGCCAACCAAGAGATTCAAGAAGAAAAAACAGAAGAATAGTATGTTCCCTAAAAATGAATTTAGAAAATATGCAACCAAACATCTTGGAATGAGTGGTATGCATTTGGATAACTACATGGACCAATCTACTGTGGCTTATCCGAACGTTACAGGATTCACCCCTCAGGTAATCGAGACAAATGAATGTGGTGGGGATGGATGTATTCTCAAGATTGATGATGGACAGAATCATTTTTCTTGGAGTACCTATCAATGATTACGTAGCAAATGTAATTCAAGCTCAATTGCTCTTTTTGGAATCAACAGATCCGAAAAGAGATATCCAGATGTTTTTGAATAGTCCTGGAGGATCTGTGATCGCAGGTCTAGGTATCTATGATACAATGCAATATGTAGCTCCTGATGTCGGTACAATTTGTACTGGTTTGGCAGCCTCAATGGGTGCGGTTCTCCTTAGTGCCGGAACAAAAGGCAAAAGAACATGTTTACAGCATAGTAGGGTGATGATTCATCAGCCTTCAGGCGGAATGTCAGGACAATTCACAGATATGGAAATTTCGTACAATTTGATTAAAGATTTACGAAAGGAACTTTATGATATCATGGCACACCATACTGGCCAGAAATTTGAGACTATTGAAAAGGATTCTGATCGAGATAATTGGATGAATGCTACTGAAGCCAAAGAATATGGTTTGGTAGATGAAGTCCTTGATAGAGACAATCCAAGAAAAAAGTCCTAACTTTCATTTCAGACACAACTAAAAATAGAGAATTTTGAAATCCAGACTCCAGGAGCATTGTTCATTTTGCGGTAAAAGCAAAAAAGAAACAATCATACTAATCGCAGGGATAGAGGCACATATTTGTGAAGCATGTGTTGAGCAAGCACACGATATCCTTACTGAAGAAATGTTGAGCAGAGATCCGAAGAGTTCGGATTTCAAAGTTCCAGAAAATATCACTCCAGTATCCATCAAGCAATACCTTGATGATTATATTATCGGCCAAGATGAAGCTAAAAAGTATCTTTCCGTTGCCGTTTATAATCACTATAAGAGATTGAAATTTGGTGAAGGTGGAGATATAAAAATCCAAAAATCAAATATTCTTTTTGTAGGTAGCACGGGTACTGGGAAAACATTGATGGCAAGAACCATTGCTGATTTTCTTGAAGTTCCATTTACCATCGTTGATGCAACGATCTTTACCGAAGCAGGCTATGTTGGTGAGGATGTAGAAAGTATGCTTTCACGATTGTTGCAAGCATGTGATTATGATGTCGAAGCAGCACAAAAAGGCATTGTATATATCGACGAGATCGATAAAATAGCTCGTAAAAATGACAATCCTTCGATCACAAGAGATGTTTCAGGGGAAGGTGTTCAGCAAGCATTGCTAAAAATGCTTGAAGGTGCCGATGTGAACGTACCACCTCAAGGTGGAAGAAAACACCCTGAACAAAAGATGATCAAAATCAACACCAGTAATATACTTTTCATTTGTGGTGGAGCATTCGATGGTATCAATAAAATCATCGCAAGAAGATTGAACACACAAGTGATCGGTTTTGATAAACGCGATCAAGAACACATAGATCAGGAAAACCTTCTTCAATACATCAATCACCGAGATTTGAAAAAATTCGGATTGATTCCTGAATTAATTGGTAGACTTCCAGTACTCACTTACTTGGATCCTCTCGATAAAGATGCATTGGTCCGAATACTTCAGGAACCAAAGAACGCATTGTTGAAACAATACAAGCGCCTCTTCGAAATGGAAAACAAAGACCTTACTTTCACCAATGATGCTATCGAAGAAATTGCACAAAAAGCCATTGAATTTAAGTTGGGAGCCAGAGGTTTGAGATCTATCTGCGAAGCGGTATTGACAGATGCCATGTTTCATCTTCCATCTGATAAAGAACAAAAATCTCTTGAGATTACAGCGGATTATGTGAGAGAGAAAATGTTGAAGTCTAAGTTGCAAAAGTTGAAAGTAGCGTAAGAAACTTCAATTCATTTCCTGCTCTATCACATTTCAAAAAAACACTTATGTCTTCTTGAAATTATCATTATGTCACGCACGTACATCTTCCTACTTCTATCCTTTTTATTTGCATGTAATGGGCCTTCTGATGCTCAACTGAAACAAAGTTATCTGGATGCAGCCGCAGCTCAGATTCCTGAAATCAATAAATTTTATTCCAAGATAATTCTCGGTCATTTGAATGATGATGATTTGATGGATGCAGTGATCGAATATGGGAAAGGGGAAGGTATGAGACCGATAGAGAAAGTGCTGGTCATTGTGCTTAAAGATGTTGAAGATAAGATAAGCATGTATCCTTTTTCTCCAGACTATTGTCCGGGTATAGATACCATTGTGAATAAGGTACTGCATGTCAATGCATTCGACAATTGTATTGAGCCTAATCCCAAACCGATATCAAGGCAACATATTTTCCTTTCCGGAAATGAGATGTTGGATACCATTGCATGGCCTACAAAAGAAAACACAGTAGCAGCGCTTTTGCAGTTAAAATCAAATTTGAACGCAAGGACAAATCTAGATATCCACCAATTGAATTTTGATCAACAATCGATCATGCACTTAAATGTGTTGGAAGGGATTTTAAATAAGGTCAACATGCCTATCTTAAAAAATGCAAATAGGGTAGAAATAACAGTGGAGGAAGAAGGATCAAACGCGACCTATCTGATCCGAACGGAGCGGAATAAAATAAACGCAAGCGTCAATAGAGTATTCTATGAGGCTGATGGAAATACCACCGAAAGTGATCAAGTCTATAGATTCGAATTAGAAGGAGAAGTGTTGAAAATGGTTGAT
>JAHDDD010000155.1 GCA_020629535.1 Saprospiraceae bacterium | reverse complement strand
TGCTGGAGATGAAGGTGCCTATAGCTTTGAAATGGCGAAGTACTTCTGGAGATCAGGAGATCAGGTTTTTATGCTTGCATTTAATCTACCTGGTGATGAAACAGAACATCTTGCATGGGCAACAAAGCTCGCAGAATTAGTCAATAAATAAACGGACATGCTCAAGAACCTGTCCATACAGAACTATGCCATTATTGATAAGCTACATTTAGAATTTAGCGAGGCATTGAATATTGTGACTGGAGAAACAGGTGCTGGTAAATCCATCATGCTGGGAGCAATCTCTTTGGTGCTTGGAAAACGAGCGGACTCTAAAGTACTTTTCGATCAAGCAAAGAAATGCATCGTTGAGATTGTCTTCGATGAACTCCCAAAAGAAGTATCAAAATTTCTCGACAGAGAAGGGTTTGATGAGGAAGAAGAATTGATCATCAGAAGAGAGATAAACTCCAATGGCAAGTCAAGAGCATTTATAAATGATACCCCAGCTACCTTAAAAATGCTGAACGAGATTTCCAGCCACTTGATTGATTTAAATCGTCAATTCGAATTGCTGGATATTCAAGAAGCAGATTTTCAACTTAATATGATTGACGCCAACGCCGGAACACAATCTTTGGTTGAAAAATATACTGCAGGTTATCACCAATACAAACAGATCAAATCTACACTCAATAAATTAAAGGTATCAGAAGGTGAAGCGGCCAAGGAATTGGATTTTCTAAAATTCCAATACCAAGAATTAGAAGAACTTGCACTGGAATCAGGTGAACAAAAAATCATTGAAGATGATCTGAGTAAATTGGAGAAGTCTCAAGACTTAATTCAACTCGTAGAAAAGACTCAATATACAATTTTTGGTAGCGAACAATCAGTCTCAGATCAACTCAGCGAGTTGGCTCGGCAATGGATGGAATTGGAGACACTTGATCCTTTGTACAAAAATATTTCTGATGCTTTTGCTAATATCGACAGTTTGCTCACAGACATTGAAAGAAAAAGCAAACAAGCAGAAAATCTCATTGATGCCGATCCACAGCGAAAAGCAGAATTAGAAGAGAGATTAAATCAAATCTATTCATTGTTGAAAAAGCATCGTGTAGATGACGATGAATCATTGTTGAAAATTTACAATGAAATTGGTGGCAGACTCAAAGATTACACATCTACAGATGATCAAATAGAAGCATTAGAAAAAGATCTTGCCGAAATGGAATCAACACTTTTTGATGAAGCAAGATCACTTTCAACAAAAAGACAAAAGAGCTTTTCAAAATTACTAAAGAAGATAAAAGAGATTCTTGATCAATTGGCAATGGGTAATTCAGAATTGAAGATTAAACACGATACTTCCGATTCTTTAAGTGCCACAGGATTGGACAACATTGAGATTCAATTTTCTGCAAATCCAGGTGTTCCTATACAATCTATCAAGAAAGTCGCTTCTGGTGGGGAGCTTTCCAGATTAATGCTGGCGATGAAAACCACTGTAGCAGATCAAATGGATCTTCCGACTTTGATTTTTGATGAAATTGATACTGGGGTTTCAGGAGAGGTCGCTCATAAGATGGGAGGCTTAATGAAAAGATTGGGGAAGAAACATCAAGTTATTGTTATCACCCATTCCCCTCAAGTGGCCGCTGCTGCGAATAAGCAGTTTCATATGTACAAGGAAGTACAAGGCAAAAGAACCTTCACAAGACTCAAAGAGCTGACATCAGAGGAAAGAATAACTGAAATCGCTAAGATGCTTAGTGGCGCTAATCCTTCCGTTTCTGCCATTTCCAATGCAAAGGAATTGCTTGATATCGACTAGCATTTCTATAGGAAATCATTAAATTTGGCGCAAATACTTGAAATGGGAAAGGACCTTTTAAAAGGAAAACGAGGGATTATTTTTGGAGCTTTAGATGAAGATTCTCTGGCTTGGCACATTGCTGAAAAATGCCATGATGAAGGCGCACAGCTAACATTGACCAATTCTCCGGTTGCCCTTAGATTCGGCGGACTACAAAAATTAGGCGAAAAAATCAACTGTGAAGTCATACCTGCCGATGCCACCAAATCAGAAGATTTAGACAATCTATTCACCAAATCAATGGAGATTTTTGGTGGAAAAATTGATTTTATCCTGCATTCTATTGGAATGTCTGTGAATGTCCGAAAGAAAAGGGAATACACCGACTTGAATTACGAATGGATGCAGAAGACTTTTGATGTCAGCGCCATCTCTTTTCACCGCGTCATGCAAACCGCTTACAAGAAAGATGCGATGAACGAGTGGGGGAGCATCCTTGCGTTGTCGTACATTGCAGCGCAGCGTGTTTTTCCTGACTACAATGAAATGGCAGAATCCAAGGCTTTGCTCGAATCATTTGCCCGAAGCTTCGGTTATCATTACGCAAAGAAAAACAAGGTTAGAGTTAATACCATTTCCCAATCTCCAACAATGACCACCGCCGGTAGTGGAGTGAAAGGCTTTCAAGAATTTTATGGATACGCAGAAAAGATGTCTCCTCTTGGCAATGCTGATGCTGACGCTTGCGCCGAATTTTGCGCGATGATGTTTTCAGATTATTCTAGGATGATAACCATGCAAAATCTATATCACGATGGAGGTTTCTCAGCGATGGGCATGAATCCTGATGTTTTAAACATGTAAGTTTGTCCAAAGCCATTATTGCTGAGATCAAAGCTCCTTGCGATGATCATGAGAAGATTGAATCCATTTTACTTTCCAGAAATGCAGAATTCAAAGGTGAAGATCATCAAATCGATCACTATTTCAAAATCAATCAAGGTCGGTTAAAACTAAGAGAAGGTCTTATCGAAAATACGCTCATTAGCTATCATCGACCCAACGATACCGGCGTCAAAGTTTCGGATGTCAAATATTTGCGTCTGCAAAAAGATCAGGTGGCTTCTATGCTTGAGGTCCTGCGACATGTTCATGAGCCACTTGTGGTGGTGGATAAGAAACGGAAAATATTTTTCATTGATAATGTAAAATTTCACCTCGATACGGTCAATGGTCTTGGCAGTTTTGTTGAAATCGAAGCCATTGGAGAGGAAGAAGAAAAGCTCACATTTCTACACAGTCAATGCACAGAATACCTCAACGTATTTGGAATAGAAGTTTCTTCATGTATTCCCGAATCTTATTCCGATCTGTTGATGAAGCAGTGATTTGCAAGTTTGAGAAGTGCTTACCTCTAATCAACCAATCTATAAATTGTGGTTGAAAATGATACTATAACTAACCATCGTAGCTAATACGATAGATTACATTCGCAAAATCATCACTCAAAAGCATTGACCCATCTGGCATCCACTCAATGTCTACCGGTCGACCCCATACGTCATCTGTAGCTTCATCCAACCATCCTTCAATGAAAGGAGAGTAGCCAGTGGATTGATAATTTTCATCAAGTGTAATTAATGAAACTTTGTAGCCAATTTTTTTGGACCGGTTCCATGAGCCATGTTCGGCAATAAAAGCCTGGTTTTTGTACTTTGATGGAAACATCAAATCCTTGCCAAACTCAATGCCAAGTGGAGCAGAATGTGGGTCCACATTCTGAGCAGGTGCAGTATAATCATTGCAGTTTTTCCCCTCTCCAAATTTGTCATCCAGGGTATCACCTTGATGACAGTAAGGATATCCGAAGTGCATTTGTTCTTCAGTTGCATGGTTGACCTCACAAGCAGGCATATCATCTCCCATCATATCACGACCATTATCAGTAAACCAAAGATCACCATTTACTGGATGCCAAGTGAAACCAACGGTATTTCTGATACCGTGTTGCACAATCTCAAGATCAGTGCCGTCTGGATTTATTCGAGTAAGACTGGCGTAGATTTCATCTGATTCACAGATATTGCATGGTGCGCCTACAGGCACATACAACTTACCGTCAGGGCCGAAGTCAATAAACTTCCATCCATGATGCGTTTCGGTAGGGTATTGATCGTAGACGACAACAGGTTGAGGGTTCTTGTTTAAATTTTCAAGAATATTTTCAAATTTCAAAATTCTGGAAACCTCAGCTACATATAAGTCCCCTTCATGAAATACGACTCCATTGGGCATTTTGGCATCTTCAAGAAGAGTTATGCTTTGATCTATTTTTTGATCATTATCAGTGTCACGCAGTGCGTATACGTTTCCTGCTGATCTGGTGCCGACAAACAATGTTCCATCAGGTGCAAGACTCATACTTCGTGCATTGTCTATGTCACGTGCATAAACACTGATGGAAAATCCATCAGGTAATTTTAAAGTATGTAGCGGGAGGGTTTCGGGTGTTTCTTTATCCCTATTAAGCATATTTCCCGGAGGATTGATGGCTCCTTTACAAGAAAAAAGCAGGGTACAGATCAATAGCAGACTAAAACGCATTGGACTTTTGAATTTGTTAATTCAAAAGTGCCAAAGCTTTTTCAATTCTACTGCATGCTTCCTGAATTTTTTCTTCAGAAGTCGCGTAAGAAATTCTTACGCAATTCGGTTCACCGAAGGCTGCACCACTTACTAAAGCAACATGGGCTTTTGTCAAAATGTATTCAGCAAAATCATTTGAATCATTGACCTTGAAATCACCAGCAGCTTTACCAAAATAACTGCTTACATCCGGGAAAATATAAAATGCACCTTGAGGGTCATTAACTTTCACGCCAGGAATAGCAGAAAGTAATTCTCCGATCATTTTCTTTCGTCTCAAATATGCAACCGCCATTACTTCTGTTGGTCTCATATCTGAAGTCAGTGCATATGCAGCTGCCATTTGACCAAAGGCATTGGCACCAGATGTAAACTGTCCTTGCACTTTTTTACATGCATCCATAATCCATTTAGGACCGGCCATGTATCCAAGTCTCCATCCGGTCATGGCAAACCCTTTAGACATTCCATTGACCGTCACGACTTGATCTTTTATGTTTTCAATTGTACCTATGCTGAAGTGTTTTCCTGAGAAATTTATGTATTCATAAATTTCGTCACTCACCACATATAAATTTTCATATTTCTCGATCACCTTCGAAAGAGCAATCAATTCATCTTTCGTATACACACTTCCCGTTGGATTACAAGGGGATGAGAAAATGATCATCTTTGTATTATCATTAACCGCGGATTCCAACTGTTCCGGTGTCACCTTAAAATCTTGCTCAATCCCTCCTTTAACAGCAACAGGCTTACCTCCAGCAAATTTGACTATGTCAAAATACGAAACCCAATACGGTGTCAAAATGATGGCTTCGTCACCTTCGTCAAGTAACGACAAACATAGATTAGCGATACACTGCTTTGCACCATTTGAAACGACCACTTGATCAGCAGAATACTCCAGATCATTGTCTCTTTTGAATTTTTCTACGATAGCATTTCTCAATTGAGGAAGACCATTGACAGGAGTATACTTCGTAAATCCTTCATCCAGTGCTTTCTTTGCAGCATCTTTGATGTGTTCAGGAGTGTCAAAATCAGGTTCTCCCAAACTCAATGCAATCACATCATGTCCCTCATTTTTTAAGGCTCTTGCCTTTTGAGCCATAGCCAGCGTTGCTGACTCTGTCATGTTTCTCAATTTGACAGAAAGGTAGTTTGACTTGTCGTTTGCCATCTTCAGAAAAATTTTCCCAAAGCTAAGCAATCACATCATAAAAATTCTTAATACGTAGTACTTTTCTGTAAGCTTTATTTATTTGAGTTGTAGTCGCTTTTCTTTATTTCAATGGTATCATAGGTGATTTTCGTCGTAGTCTGTGATACCTTTTTCTTCTTATGCACCGAGTTGTATTCCAACGGCATCCCATCAGCATCTGACATGAGGTTAAAAGACTCGTGCATACCTATATGTCTCATTAGATTCATCATGCTTTCATAGGTGTATTCAGGCAAATCATTGGTCATGAAATATTCAACTTCATCTTTTCCATTTGTTCCGAAATATCCAATACAATCATATCCTGCTATTTCTTTTTTTTCACCCGTGGCTTTAAATTCCCATTCTGGTCCTTCAGTATCAACGCCTCCAAGCGCCATGACAGATTTGCCAATGAAGGCCATGTTGCCCAGCCCATACGCTGTTTTGTTCTCGGTATCATAACTTATCATTAGATCCTGAGGTAAATCGAAGACGGCAATGGTGTGGTTTTCAGGCATATGCATTCCATAAATCGTACTCTCAGAATTGAAATAGTATGCGCCTTCATTCTTGCGACCTTTGTGATCCGTTTGTACGAAATGTACTTGAATATCAAAGCTATATACATCTCGTATCGATTTTGATTTATCCATATTGGCAAGAAATTCATCATATGTCCTAGAATTTCCTTCGATACTGTCTTGCTCGTATGCCTCTCTGTACAAGGAATCTGTATAAGGTGTGGTTTTTCTAACAACATAATCAGCCAGTTTTTCAGCTGCTATGTCTGAGACTTCATCTGAGATTTGTTTGTTCAATCGATCGGCTGCTTTGCCCAAAATTCCACCCAATCTTTGGGCTGGTAGAGTCTGAGTAAAAATAAGAATTGTGATAATTGTAAGAAGCTTGTTCATGATTCGTGTTTTTATTCCAAAAATAAAGCTTAAAACAAGCCTCAATATCACGGAAAACCCTGTTTTTTTGGCTATTTGCTTGAAGCTGAAATGTTCAGACAAATTACATACAGTATCGAATATTCATTAAATTGCTGATTGAAAACTGACCGATGGAAAACAAACTCGAACTCCTGTCCTCAAAGATTGAAAAGGCCAAAAAAGGAGGTGGTGAAGAACGAATTGCAAAACAACATGCTAAAGGAAAATTAACAGCAAGAGAACGAATTCACTTGCTCCTTGATCCAGGAAGCTTTGAAGAGCTTGGAATGCTCGTCGAACATCGTTCTCAGGATTTTGGAATGGAAAAACTTCAATTCCTCGGCGATGGGGTAGTCACAGGCTTCGGTACCATTGACGGAAGATTGGTGTATGTGTTTTCTCAAGATTTTACTGTTTTCGGAGGTTCGCTTTCAGAAACACATGCCGAGAAAATCTGTAAAATCATGGATCTCGCTATGGACAACAAAGCACCAGTCATCGGCCTAAATGATTCAGGAGGAGCGAGAATACAAGAAGGCGTAAGCTCACTAGGTGGCTACGCAGATATTTTCTACCGTAACACAGTTGCTTCAGGTCTGATTCCACAGATTTCTGCTATCATGGGGCCTTGTGCAGGTGGAGCAGCGTATTCACCAGCCATTACCGATTTTACCATCATGGTGGAGCAAAGCAGTTACATGTTTGTCACTGGACCCAATGTTGTCAAAACGGTGACCAATGAAGAGATCACCAGCGAAGAACTTGGAGGAGCCTTGACGCATGCAAGCAAATCGGGAGTAACGCATCTAACGGCAGCCAATGATAAAGAATGCATACTTCGAATCAAAAAACTATTAAGCTACATTCCGCAATCTTGTGATCACAAAGTCGAAGATCTTCCGATGGAATTGGGTGATGAAATTTTGCCTGATTTAGCCAAGATAATTCCTTCGAGTCCGAATCAGCCCTACGATATGAAAGAAATTATTTCTGCAATTGTAGATAAAGATTCTTTCTTTGAAATTCATGAAAAATTTGCAGACAATATTGTCATAGGATTTTCCAGAATTGGTGGCAAATCAATTGGCATTGTTGCTAATCAACCATTTAGCCTCGCTGGTGTATTGGATGTCAACAGTTCCCGCAAAGCCGGTAGATTCGTTAGATTTTGCGATGCGTTCAATATTCCATTGCTAGTACTCGTTGATGTTCCAGGATTTTTGCCAGGTACAGATCAAGAATGGAATGGCATCATAGTCAATGGTGCCAAACTATTATATGCATTTAGCGAAGCTACCGTTCCGCGTGTATCCGTTATTGTTAGAAAAGCCTATGGTGGAGCCTACGATGTAATGAACAGTAAGCACATTGGCGCAGATCTGAATTACGCTTGGCCATCTGCAGAAATTGCCGTTATGGGAGCCAAAGGTGCAAGCGAAATTATTTTCCGCAAAGAAATAAAACGAGCAGATGATCAGCAGGCAATGTTAAAGCAAAAAGAAGAGGAGTACGCAGACAAATTTGCTCATCCCTATAAGGCAACTGCCAGAGGATTTATAGATGAAGTAATTGACCCTTCATACACAAGACGAAAACTCATACGGGCTTTCCGTATGTTGGAAAATAAGAAGACCATTCGTCACAATAAAAAGCATGGAAACATACCGCTTTAAAAAACATGAAAGAAATCCAAATTTTTATAACCGGAGGAACCTTCGACAAGGAATATGACTTTATCACGGGTGAGCTGTTCTTTAAAGACACCCACCTCAATGAAATGTTCGAGAGAGGCAGAAGTACACTCAATGTAGACATCAAAACATTGATGATGATCGACAGTCTCGAAATGACAGAGGAAGACCGACAGATAATTATACACAACTGTAAAAAATCTCAATACAATAAAATCATAATCACCCATGGAACAGATACCATGGTAGAGACTGCTTCTCGACTCGCTGCTGCAAATATCAATGACAAAACCATCGTCTTGATGGGAGCGATGATTCCGTACGCATTTGGTACATCCTCTGATGGTTTTTTTAACCTCGGAGCAGCATTGGCATTTGTACAATCGTTAAAATCTGGGGTGTATGTCTGTATGAATGGTCGCTATTTCGATTGGGATAATGTCAGGAAAAACCGACAAACTGGTTATTTCGAAACACTTTCTTAAGCTATTCATTCCATTTCAATCCGGTCAATGATCTTACATATTTCTACTTTTGCAATGATAACGATCGATAAGTAACTGAATTACAAGATTAAATACATTGCATTTTTTTATTATATTTAATAAACAGATTAGTATTTGTTTTAATAAATAATATTATTTTTGCCCTTCGATCTCAAAGACAAAAAATAATAAGCCTTAAAAGTGCCACAATGAAGAATTTCGTTCTAATCTTCTTTTCCCTCTGTTTCGTGTCACTCTTGCAAGCACAAAACCCTGCCTACAAATCAGGCATTAGCTTCAAGAAATTGTTCATGGACTACCAATCTCAAAATGGTGGCAGCTTGTCCGATTTTAAATCATATCATCACGGATTTGAAATTGGTTACAATCACATGCTTTCTGACAATATCATGCTCCATGTTCCTTTCAAGACAGGAGTGGTCAGATCTCATATCACAGATGAAGATAATTGCTTCCACAAGACTGTGTATGGCTTGGATGGTCAGGTTCAATACCTGTTTGACACAAATGGCAATAAGGTATTTCCATACCTCGCCGCAGGAGTCGGAGGAGTACTTGAGCAAGAAGGAGAAACAAATGTTCAGATTCCCA
>JAHDDD010000154.1 GCA_020629535.1 Saprospiraceae bacterium | reverse complement strand
TGGGATTAGAAGAAAAATCTGCATACATGTGAAAGTTCAAATAGTTTGCATCGACCAATTCATAAATCGGATCAGATTCTGAGCCCTTATTTTCATATAGCCACAAAGTACTTGCAGTCTCACTATGTATACCATAACCACCATTGGTACCCACCAAAAGATCTATCAATCCATCCTGATTGTAATCTAAAAATGATGGTGCGGTGAAATCACCCATATCAAGACATGTGTTATTTAGGAAATCCTTTTGAACCAAAGAGAATTCATATCCTTCTTCTGCAAGATTCTTATAAAACCAAAAGTTATCTATGTTCTCAGGGAAGTTTGGATCATTGGGGCAAACTACCAAATCATCTTTGCCATCATTATCAATATCAATTATCCAGGAAGACAGGAAGATTTCTAGATCAACAAATTCTGGTTCTGGAAATCTTTCGATTATCTCAGTGATAAATGCATTTTCTGAATCTCCACCATTTACCAAAAGGACGAGGTGTGGAGACGTTTTGTCACCAATCATTAAGTCCCAATCTCCATCTGAATCTACATCAATAGGTTCAATTGTGCTACCAGCGTGGATGGATCGTGATACTGGATTATCATGAGGTAGTAGCATCCCAGCACATTCATCTGTGTTTTCACCAAGTAATATTTCGGAGTTGTCGGACTCTTCTTTAAACTCACCAAAACAGTTATCCACTTTTTCAAAAATTAGGCTGTCAAGCGGATAACCATTTTCAATAGCTTGGTTGGAGAATAAGTGGGCAAAAGCACCAACTGGATCAAAAGATAAAATATCAATATCACCGTCTCCATCTATATCTGCAATGGCTGGCACATCTGAAGGCGCTACATACACATTCACCATAGTACCATTCGACTCATGGAATAATACATCAAAAGTGTTTTGAGGAAAAAGAACACGTGTATACGTTAACTGTCCGTTTACAATCGATCCTTTGTGCACTGCTATTGCTGCAGTGGAAATATCTGGAGGTCCTGAAAAGACATCTTTGATACCATCTCCGTTGAAATCTACGAAACGCACCCAAGATCGAAATTTAGGAAATTGTTTTTCGAAAGTATAATCGTATTCATAATTCGCTTCTCCTGTTTGACCAATGTTCCTAAATGTTTTTAAAATATTGCCATTTCGATCAAAGACCACAAGATCTTCGATACCATCCAAATCAAAGTCAAGCTTTGATAATTGAGGTGCTGAGAAACCTCCGGTCAATGCATTCGGCACAGTCTCATTTTCAATGATGAATTCCACGTCAAGTGGTTCATAATTTTGAGAAGTTAATTGGAAAGTCTGAAACAAAAGAAGTAATAATGAAACAACAAATCTGAAGGCTGAATCAAGAGAAAGGCTAATGTGAGAACTTTGAGAGTTCTGTTGAATGTCGTACATCCTCAGAATATTTGGAATTAGAATAGAAGAAAATCTATAATAAGACCCAATTTACGAGTTAAACATGGTTTCTTAGGAAGAATTACAAGAATATGAATGGTGGAAATCTTGATAGGTCTTGAATTTGAGATTTGTATAAAAAAAGAAAACCCTCCCACTTTTGGGAAGGTTTTTTCTTTTGAATAATTTTCAACACCCTTTGTATTATAGACAGAATAATCAGGTCCTCCCCCTATACGAAGTGCGGATTTTTAGAAATTATTCACAATTTTTTTCGTGATATACAGTGGATAATTTGGAAATGGCAGTATTTACGGGCCTTTCAGGGTGGAATTTTTATTTGCCGGATAGCTGACAAATTTTTGATTGGAAGATGGAAAAGTTGCTAAATAAAAAAAACCTCCTCACTTTTGAGAAGGTTATCTTTTTTGAATAATTTTCAACACCCTTTGTCTTAAAGACATAATTTTCAGCACCCACCCCTACGCTACTTCCACTTTTTTATAATTTTTTTCGTGGGATGGTTTTTATTTCTAATTGCCGTCCATCGAAATACTGAAAGTCTCCGTTGCCAAAATACCCATCTTCTTCTAGCATGATGCGTATGATTTTGTTCCATTCAGGTATTTCTGTTGAAGTATTTAATTCTATGGAATAAGCTGTATTGTTATAGAGTGGATAATCTCCTCTGCCTTTTACTCCTTCCTGCTGATCCCACATTCCTATTGTAGGGCCTGCAGCATGTCCGTGTAACCCGATTGGGTGTGTATAGATGCTCGGGTTCAATCCTTCTTCTTTTGCCGTTGCTAACGAAGCCAGAAGAATCTCATTTCCAGTTCTTTCTAGTTCAAAATTGGAAGTGAGAATATCTTGCAAGCGATTAGAGTTTTTGAAAGCTTTTTGCAATGATGTTGGGACTTGAGTTTCGTCATCTTTAAGAACATAAAAGTGTTGCTGCTGATCTGAATTCAATCTTAGATATGTCACACCAAAGTCGACATGCAACAGATCTCCTTTTTGCACGATTCTAGGAGTTGGTCGCTTTGAGAAGCTTCTGAGGTGGTTAAATTTTTCTGGGTCTGCTCTTTGAATACTAACGGTAGGATGGAACCACGTATCTAATTTGAGTTCGCGTACTCTATTTCTGAGCCACCAAACTATATCATCCGTTGTCGTAATACCTGGGCTTATGACTTTGGCTGAAAAGGCTTCATTTAGAATGCTGTGCCCTATCTCGCAGACAAGTGGGTACAACTCTAACTCCTTAGGACTTCTGGTTTCGAGCCATGATATTGCCAAAGGCTCAGCCGAAACCACTCTTTCATGAAATTCCTGTGGCAATTTTGCCATAAAGGATTCATATTCTGTTTTTACAAGTCCATCTGCTAATCCAAAATCGCCTGAAATATTTAGTCCTATATTCTTCGGGTTTTTCGTTCTGATTATTTCCATCAATGCTTCCCACTGATCGGAATAAACATCTAGATCCCAGGCTCCTTTGAGCAGTTTGCCTACATCATATCGAGCGATGGCGATTTTATCAAAAGATTCCTCGTCTTGATAAAAAACCAATATGGTTCTTCGGCGAGCCGATAGCCAGGTACTTGGAAGCATACTTTTCAAAATGGGATCTTCATTGTATTCTCGACTGATGACTATCCACATACTAATGTCTGTTTTCTTCATTAGTTCAGGCATCAATACATCGAGTCGTTCTTCAAGGATTTCGTCTACTTTTTCAGCCCTGGCTTTTTCGTCCAGAATTTTGTTATAAGGATGAGAGTCCTGCGATATGGCTTGGAGGACAAAGGCATTGATTAACATGACCGCTAGCAAATGTTTCATAATTGGTATCGTTATTTTGATAAGATATGAAAACATTCACAAAAAAAAGAGATGCCCAAATGGACATCTCCTGTAAATAAATATTTCTTGTAAAGATTACTTGACTTTACTCACCACCGCTTTGAATGCTTCCGGGTGATTCATTGCCAAATCAGCAAGCACTTTTCTATTCAATTCAATATTGTTTTGTTTTAAACCATAAATGAATTTTGAATAAGAAAGACCTTCTTGTCTTGCACCTGCATTGATTCTGGTGATCCATAATCTTCTAAATGCTCTTTTCTTATTTCTTCTATCTCTGTATGCATATTGCCATGCTTTTTCTACTGCATTTTTGGCAACAGTGTAGACATTTTTTCTTGCACCAAAATAACCTTTGGCTGCCTTGAGATATTTTTTCCGTCTTCTCCTTGACGCTACTGAATTAACCGAACGTGGCATCTTTATAGTAATTTATGCTCCCAGGGATTGGATGATCCAATACTTGACCATGGAAAGCGATTAAAAAATTATTTGCACAACATATTTTTGATTCTAACTGTGTCTCCTTTAGAAGCTCCTGTAGATCCAGTCAAAGCCAATTTAGCTTTTTTGGTCTTCTTTCTAAGAAGGTGAGACTTCCCTGCCTGAAATCTTTTAACTTTTCCAGAAGCAGTCAGTTTGAATCTTTTTTTCGCACTCGAGTGCGTTTTCATTTTAGGCATTTCACTCAATTTAGGGCGCAAAGATAAGACAATTTGCCATAGATGCAAGTAAATTCCTTCTTTCTAGGAGGAACCATTGACCATATGAAAGGCTATTTCTTCTGTTTTTTGTGAGGAGAAATCATAACAATCATCCTTCTTCCTTCCATCTTAGGCAAAGCTTCAGCACCGCCAAATTCTTCTAGTTCTTTGATGAATTTCAACAGTAAAAGTTCGCCTCTGTCTTTAAAGACAATGGTACGACCTCTAAAAAGTACATAGGCTTTGACCTTAGCACCTTCCTGAAGAAATTTTGTGGCATGTCTAAGTTTGAAATCGAAATCGTGATCGTCTGTATTTGGACCAAAACGAATTTCTTTGATGACTGTTTTGGCAGTCTTGGATTTGATTTCCTTTTCTTTCTTTTTCTTTAGATAGAGGAACTTGTTGTAGTCAATAATTTTGCAAACTGGCGGATCAGCTTTAGGGCTTATTTCTACTAAATCTAACTCTAATGCCTGAGCCCAGGCAACAGCACTTCTAGTATCAACAACCCCAGCTTCTATTTTTTGCTGAGCTACTTCTGAAATTTCGTCGAAGTTATCTCCGACCAATCTAATTTTGGGGACCCTGATTTCCTTGTTTGTTCTGAATTTTGGTTCAACTTTTCTAGGAACGAATTTTCTTCTTCTACGCAAATGATTTTTTTTAGTGAATAATTAAGTTAACTACTCGTATTTGAGATTAGTTCAACTTTATGATTAATATTAGTCCTTGTTGACATCTTCTTTTGATGCCTTTTTAGAAATTTTTATTTCAACACTTTCCTTATTGGCAGCCATCACAGCTTTCAATTCAGTATTCTGTGGTGGATTTTCATTCAATAAGAACTCTGCAATCGGGTCTTCGATGTACTTCTGTATTGCTCTATTCAATGGTCTTGCTCCAAACTGTGGATCAAAGCCTTTTTCGGCAACAAACTTTTTAGCACCTTCAGTGAGATTGATGCTGTAGCCCATTTTATCAAGCCTATTGTATAAATCCTTCAGTGTGATATCAATGATTTTAAAGATATCTTCTTGAGTAAGACTGTTGAAGATAACGATATCATCAATTCTGTTAAGAAATTCTGGGGAAAATGTTTTCTTCAATGCATTTTGGATCACAGACTTGCTGTGTGTTTCAGCAGCTTCAACTCGAGCATTGGTAGCAAAACCTACACCTTGACCAAAATCTTTCAACTGACGAACACCAATATTGGATGTCATGATGATCAATGTATTTTTGAAATCAACTTTTCTACCCAAACCATCTGTCAATTGTCCATCATCTAAAACTTGAAGTAGTATATTATAGATGTCTGGATGTGCTTTTTCAATTTCATCAAGAAGAATGACTGAATACGGTTTTCTTCTCACCTTTTCGGTCAACTGTCCACCTTCTTCATAACCAACGTATCCGGGAGGTGCGCCGATGAGTCTTGACACAGAAAACTTTTCCATGTATTCACTCATATCTATTCTGATCAATGCATCTGCAGAATCAAATACGTGTGTTGCCAAAGCTTTTGCTAATTCTGTTTTACCTACACCAGTCGGTCCAAGGAAAATGAAAGAACCAATAGGCTTTGAGGGATCTTTTAATCCAATTCTATTACGTTGAATGGCTCTGGCAATTTTTGCGACAGCTTCATCTTGACCAATGATGTAATCTTTGAGATTTTCAGCCATTCCGACGAGTCTCTTGCTTTCCTTTTGAGCCACTTTGGTAACAGGAATTCCTGTCATCATTGAAACCACTTCTGCTATGTCCTCTTCATTGACTGGATATCGAGCTGTTTTTGACTCTTGTTCCCACTCTATTTGAGCTTCTTCAAGCTTTCGTGTCAGCTTTGATTCATGGTCACGCAGGTCAGCAGCTTTCTCATATTGTTGATTTTTAACTGCTTGATTCTTCTGTGATTTTACATCTTCGATTTCCTTTTCGAGGTCCTCAATGTATTTTGGTACATGGATATTTTTGAGGTGTGTTCTGGCGCCAACCTCATCCATCACATCAATGGCCTTATCTGGAAGAAATTTGTCAGAGATATATCGTGTACTAAGATTCACACAAGCATTGATTGCATCTTCTGAATATATGACGTTGTGAAAATCTTCGTACTTGTTTTTAATATTATTAAGAATGTGTATGGACTCCTCTACAGAAGGTGGATCTACCACTACCTTTTGAAATCTTCTGTCAAGAGCTCCATCTTTTTCGATGTATTGTCTGTATTCATCAAGTGTAGATGCGCCTATGCATTGTAATTCACCCCTTGCCAATGCAGGTTTGAAAATATTCGATGCATCGAGAGAACCAGTGGCACCACCCGCTCCTACGATCGTATGAATCTCATCAATGAAAAGAATCACGTCTCTGGTTTTTTCCAATTCAGACATGATGGCCTTCATCCTTTCTTCAAACTGACCTCGATACTTCGTACCCGCCACCAATGCTGCAAGATCTAGCATGACAATTCTCTTGTCAAAGAGCGTTCTTGATACTTTCTTTTGAATAATTCTCAATGCGAGACCTTCGACGATGGCAGTTTTACCAACACCAGGTTCTCCAATAAGAATTGGGTTGTTCTTTTTTCTTCTGGATAATATCTGAGATACACGCTCGATTTCTACTTCACGACCAATGATTGGGTCGAGTTTGTCTTCTTCGGCTAGTTTGGTGACATCTCTACCGAAATTATCAAGGACCGGAGTTCTTGATTTTGTATTTCCTCTTTTACGAGCAATTGACTCTGGTGTTTCTTCTTCTTCAAAAGGAATATCTGAATCTGACGCTGATGCAGAAAATATATCAGAGAGTTCAGATTGCTCTGCTTGACTTACGTATTCAAGTTCACTTTTAAAACCTTCGTAATCTAGTTCGAAACGATTCATGATTTTTGCTGCTGTGTTTTCATCATGCTTAAGCATTGACAGAATGATATGTTCTGGATTAATTTCAGAACTTCTCAAAAGCTTTGCTTCTAAGAAAGATACCTTAAGTACTTTCTCAGCATGTTTGTTTAATGGAATGCTTCCAACATTTAACGTGGAAGAATTTGTTTTTGATTGGGGTTTTATGTTTTGCTCAATTTTATACTTAAGCTCATCGATATCAAGTTCAAGGGAATTGAGGACTTTGATAACAATAGATTCGTTATCATTGAGAATGCCAAGGAGTATGTGTTCGGTACCGATATAATCACAACCGGTATCCATTGCAGCATCTCTACTTAATGAGATGATTTTTTTGACCTTTGGCGAAAATTTGTTATTCATTAAAAACGATTAATTGAATTCCGAAATAAAGTTACATCAATAATCTTAGTTAAGAAAAATCAATGAGTTATATATTACAATTAACATCAAATTATGTTTCTTTTTTCACAAGAATATAACGCACGATCTCAATTAAAGATACTTTAGATTTACGTAAAAAAATGTGCCAAGCGTTCAATATGTGCAAAATTGTCAGGTAATATGATATTAAACGACGAATCATAATGCTGAAATACAAATAAAGTCTATTTTTACGTCGCAAAAAATCCAGCGAACTGAATGAAATATTCACTAGATAAACAAGAGAAATATACCATCTTCGGTTTGAATGAAGAGAACCTAAATTCCCTTATTGCACCGAATTTGAAATCAGAATTTGTTTTTTTGAGAAATGAAGGCGTGAAAAATCTGATCTTAAATGTAAGTGATGTTCAGTACGTTGACTCATCTGGGCTGAGTGCCATTTTGACTGCCAATAGATTGTGGAAAGATTATGGAACATTCATATTGACAGGTATAAATCACCCAGCTGTTCAGAAACTCATTGAAATTTCTCGTTTAGAAACCATTTTGACGCTCATTCCGACGATACAAGAGTCTATTGATTTTGTATTCATGGAAGAGATTCAACGAGAATTAAAGGGCGGCGGACAGGAAGAAGAATGAGTTCTTTTTCCCTGACTATTCTGGGAACAAATGCCGCAAATCCTGCTTTTGGAAGAATCACATCAGCACAAGTACTCCAACATCATAATAGTTCTGTGCTCATTGATTGTGGTGAGGCCACCCAAATTAGGTTTCAAGAATACAAGGTAAAAACTGGAAAAATTGAGGCCATTTGCATCAGTCATGCACATGGCGATCATGTATTTGGATTACCTGGGTTGCTTAGTTCTTTAAGTCATGCGGGTCGAAAACCCGACCTCACATTGATCGGGCCTGCAGAAATTCATGAATTTGTTAAGAGCACAATTGAGACTTGTTCGATGCGAATGACGTACAGTATTAATCATATTGTTGCGGATCATGAGAAAGAAATAAAGCCCATGTTTCAAACCAAGTCTGGACTATTGATTTCAGCTTTTCCCATGAAGCATCGAATGCGGACCTATGGCTATAGATTTGATGAAACGCACAAAGAAAGGAATTTGCGCAAAGAGTTGATTGGCAAATACGGCCTTACCGTTGATGAAATCTTGGCTTTGAAAGCAGGCAATGATGTCAAAAGGGAAAATGGAGACATACTTGATGTTAAGTCATTCACCCACCCTATCACTGAGCCAAAGTCATATGCATATTGCAGTGACACCATTTATGACGAAGAGTTGATCGCATACATCCAAGGCGTTACAATGTTGTATCATGAGACGACCTACACAGATGACATGCGTGTGCAAGCCAAGGAGCGCATGCATACTACTGCTCTCCAAGCTGCGGAGTTGGCTGAAAAGTCAAAGGTAGGTGCTCTGATCACAGGTCACTATTCTTCTCGATATAGAACAGTTGATCCGGTCTTTGAGGAGGCGAAAAGCAGGTTTAAGAACACTTTGAAGGGGTATGATGGTTTGATGGTGGAGATTTAGTTATTCAATAGATCAAAGCGGTAAGCCGCACTCACCAATCCAGCAGTGTTTCGCACACCCAGTTTACCCATCATGTTTCTTCGGTGACTTTCAACGGTTCCAAAACCTATAAAAAGTTTTTTTGCAATTTCTGCAGTTGTCAATTCTTCAATTATGAGTTTTAAAATTTCTTTTTCACGACGAGAAAGTGAAGGGTGCAAATTTTCATCTTTTACTTCTTTTGTTTGATCAGGATAAAGCATCATTTCAATGATCCTTTTGTCAAAGTGATTTTTACCAGCCATGACCTCTTCAATTGCAAGAATTACTTCTTCCTTTCCGGAGTTTTTAAGTATGTAGCCATTTGCACCATAATTCATAAGGTTTTGAATCATTTTCACTTCTGATATCATGGAAAGAATGATGATTTTAATTTGAGGCTTTTCTTTCTTTAGTTTTTTGCACGCTTCTACCCCATTCATTTCCGGCATATTTAGTAGAACTAGATCAACGTCAATTTTATCTAGGATTTCAAATGCTTTGACTCCATTTGATGCTTCACCTGTATTGCCCTCAAATAAATGTGGACACTAA